>JAQBQF010000305.1 GCA_028287115.1 Myxococcales bacterium | reverse complement strand
TTCGCGTCGACCTGCGCCTCGAGGCTGCTCTGGAACTGCGCGGCAACTTCCGGAGCGACGCCGTCGACGTGGACGTCGAGCACGGCAACGACTCGGCGAGGATCGGCCGACGCGGTCTGCATCGCGGTGAGCACACACGCGATGACCAGCAGTGGGCTTCGAATCACGCTTCGTCGATCTGCGTGATGAACTGCTTCATGAGCCCATCGATCATGAGATTGCGGTCGGTGATCTGATGTTTTCCATCACGCCAGCCTGCCTGCACCTCGTCGTAGCGCTTCTCCGTGTCGCCGATCGCCGTCCTGTACTTGCTGACTTTCTTGATGATGTCTTTTTGATTGCGGACGAAGAACGAGACCATCGAGGCGCCGGCCGCGATGCCGAGCACGAGCCCGAGTGGTCCGCCGAGCGCGTAACGCAGGCCGATCCGCAGCGCGAGCAAGAGGCCCGCTCCGATCGCGACCTTCTTCGTGCCCGAGCCATCGACCACGGAGTCCTTCGCGAGCGCGAGTGACGTTTGTCCCGCTGCGATCAGCAAAGCGATGAAATTGCCGCGCCGAGTGGTCCAACCGCGGTCGTAATACTCGCGGATCGCTTGCTTGAGGAAAGCATCGAACGACGAGTACAGCCCCTGCGCGTTCGCGGCAGGCTCCTTGGCAGGTTCGGACACGTAAGGAGCATAGCAGACTACGGTTATGGGGTTTGACAGGGGGTACGCCGTCGCACAGATTGAACGGGTGCCTACCGTGAGACGGACCGCCCTCGCGCTCGCGTTCGTGCTCGCCGGAACCGGCAGCGCGTTCGCCGACCTGACGGCGGCTCGCGACAAGCTGATCGCCGGTGATTACAAGGCGGCGATCGCCGAGCTCGGCAAGATCACCGGCAAGGATCGAGTCGCCGCGCGTCTGTTGCTCGCGCGCGCGCAGCTCGATACCGGCGACTACGCCGCTGCGGAAGCGACCGCGACCGCCCTGGCGACCGGCAAAGACGCGCAAGCGATCGAAGCGCACCTCGTCCTCGATGACGTTCGCCGCACGATCGGCAAGCTCGGCGACGCACGCAAGGATCTCGAGCAGCTCTACAAGGATCACCCCGATGATCGCGCGGTGCGGACCGCGCTCGCCGAGCTCCGGTACGCGCAAGGCGAGGTCGTCAATGCGAAGACGCTGTTCGACGAGACGATCCACGAATTCGACGCGCAGAAGCTGAACCTCGACGACGCGATCCAGCTCTATCAGCTCGCCGAAGCCGCGCGGTTCACCGGTCAGTTCGAGCTCGCGAACGATAGCTACCGCGCCGCGCTCAAGATCCAGCCGCAGCTCAGCGCGGCGGGCATCGCGTGGGCCGATCTGTTCTCGCGCAAGTACGCCGCCGAACCCGCCGGGCAGACGCTCGACGAAGTGTTCAAGGTCAACCCGAATCATCCGGATGCGCATGCCGCGATGGCGGGCGTGATCGTCGAGACGAGCTACGACCTGGCGGCGGTGCGCCATCACCTCGATGCGGCGCTCGCGGTGAATCCCAAGAATGTGCGGGCGCTGCGCGTGCGGGCTTCGATCGAGATCGATCGCAACGAGTGGGATGCGGCGAACAAGACGATCGATCAGGTGCTCGCGATCAACGCGGAAGACGTCGAGGCGATGGCAGAGCGCGCGACGATCGACTGGCTTCGCGATGACATGAAGGCCTACGAGGCCGAGAAAGCGAAGATCTTCGCGATCGATCCGGCGTATGCCGAGCTGTATCGGATCGTCGCGCGTTCGGCGGTGCGCGAGCATCGCTACGTCGAGGCGATCGAGCTCGAGAAAGAGGCGATCAAGCTCAAGCCGGACTTCTACGAAGCGATGGCGGGCGCGGGGCTCGGATATCTGCGGCTCGGCACGGAGAAGGAAGGCATCGACTGGATCAACAAGTCGTGGAAAGGCGATCGCTACAACGTCCGCGCCTACAACACGCTGAACCTGTTCGATCGGCTGCCGAAGGACTACACGTTCCAGACGACGAAGAACTTCCGGATCCGCTATCACAACGAAGAGAAGGCGGCGCTCGCGCGCTACCTCGAGCCGACGATGGAGCGCGCGTTCGCGGACATGGTGCGTCGCTACGGGTTCACGCCGAAGACGCCGGTCACGCTCGAGCTCTACGCCGACAAGACGGACTACGCGATCCGAACCGTCGGCTTGCCCGATGTCGCGGCGCTCGGCGTGTGTTTCGGCCAGGTGATCACGGCGATGTCGCCGGCGACCGGTGACATCAATTGGGGCATGGTGCTGTGGCACGAGCTCGGCCACGTGTTCGCGATCCAGCTCTCGAATTCGCGGGTCCCGCGGTGGTTCACCGAGGGCCTGAGCGAGTACGAGACGCTGATCGCGCGTCCCGATTGGCGCCGCGAGAACGACGCCGATCTCTACGGCGCGGTCGCCAACGGCACGCTGCCTTCGATCGGCGATCTCAACTCCGAGTTCATGCAGCCCGATCAAAACGCCGTGGTCGTCGCATATTTCCAGTCGGCGGTGACGATCGAGTACCTCGCACAGACCTACGGATTCCCGAAGATCGTCGACGGACTCAAGCTGTACGGCAAGGGCAAGGAGACGCCCGAAGTCCTCCGCATGATCACCGGCAAGTCGATCGCGCAGCTCGATACCGAGTTCCACAAGTATCTCGACCAGCGACTCGCGCCGTACGCGGGCACGTTCAAGCTACCGACGCGCGGCTTCGACGACGTGACCAAGCTCGAGATCGCCGCTGATGCCGCGCCCAAGGACGCGAAGGCGAAGGCCAACGTCGCGCTCGCGTATTATTACGCCGGCGACGCCGACAAGGCGGGCCAGGCCGCGGCGGCCGCGCGCGCGCTCGATCCGAAGCAGCCGATCGCGCGCTACATCGAAGCGGAGATCGCGGTGCACGCGAACAACGCACCGAAGGCCAAGGAGCTCTATGTCGGGCTCGTCGCGGACGGGCACGATAGCTATGACCTGCGGACCCGGCTCGCGCAGATCGCCCAAGACGACAACGACGTCGCCGAGGTCGAGAAGCAGCTGTGTGCCGCCAAGAAGCTCGACCCGGAGCGCAGCTATCCGTATCAAGCGCTGTCCCAGCTCTACAAGAAAGCCGGAAAGACCGAACGCGAGCTTGCCGAGCTCGAGCAGTTCGCGTTTCTCGAGCAGATGGATCTCGCGCCGCTGAAGGAGCTCGTCGTCGAGTACGCGAAGCTGAAAGCCTGGCCCAAGGTCCGCACGTTTGGCGAGATGGCGACGTACATCAATCCGCAGGATCCGGAGATCCTGATGAACCTCGGGCGCGCGTACCTCGAGCTCGGCGACGGACCGCGAGCGCTCTACACGTACGACACCGCGTTGATCTCGAACCCTCCACCGCGGCGGCCGGCGCTGGTCCAGCTCGGTCGCGCGCGCGCGTATGTTGCGATGCGCGACGTCAAGAATGCGCGGGCCGCGATCGCGATCGCGGTCAAGACCGAGCCCGAGAACGCCGAGATCCTGGCGCTCAAAGCGCAGATCAAGTGAACGCCCAGGCGTGGAGCGGACGCGCGAACGCCAAGGCACCTCTCATGATTCTACATGAGCGCCTGGCAAGACAAATCGAACGCCAATGCGCCAGGGTGAAGACAGATCTCGGATCACCGCCGAGGCGCCAAGGCGCCAAGGTCAGAAGAGATCTTTCCTGTGCTCGATCGGCACACTGGCAGCGAGACGAGGTTTCTTCACTAACACCGGCGGCCTCGCACAGTCGCGAAGAGTGCCCTCGGCTCTGAAGATGTCTCCGCGCGCAGCGCGAACAAGTTCTTGTTTCCGATCTTGGCGCTTTGGCGCCTTGGCGCCTTGGCGTGATCATTGCGGGCGTGGGTTGCCAAATCCGGCCCGGAGTTCCCGCTGCACCACTGGAGTAGGTGCGGTCTTGGTACCTCGGCGTTGTGTCAGGTCGCGAGGAGCCGCTGGATCGTCTCGATCACCTGGCGCAGGCGCATCGGCTTGTCGATGAAGATGTTCGCGCCGGCTGCCAGCGCAGACTTCCGCGCTGCGTCGCCGCCGGCTGACACGGCGATGATCGGGACGGTCGTCAGCCCGAGCTCGCCGCGCGCGGTTTGAATCACCTTGGCACCGTCGAGGATCGGCAAGTAGACATCGACGATCAGCGCATCGAACGTATCGCGGCGGAGGATCTCGATCGCCTGGCGCCCGTCCTCGGCGTTGCGGACATCGAACGCGATGCCGCCTCCGAAGTCGCGGCGCTGCGAGCCGCGGAGGCCGTCCTGGATCAAGTTCGCGACGTGGCGGTTGTCCTCGACCACGAGCACACGAAAGATCCGCGATACGGTCTTCGGATCGCGTGCGCGGACACGTTGGATGATCTCGGCGAGCTGGTCGCGGGCCGTGCCTTCCAAGAACTCGATACCGGCGCCCGCACCTTCGGCCTCACCTCGCGTCCAGCGGACGGTGCCTTCGATGTTGATCGGCTGGAGGAGCCCAGGAAACCCGAGCACGAGCCTGATCTTGGTGCCGATCGGCAGCTCGCGGTTGGTCGACACGAACGTGCCGCCGGTCGAAAGATTTTCGGTGTAGTCGCCGAGCAGGTCGTCTGCGCCTTCGTACTCGACGCACAACGTGACCGGCTCGCGGTCATCCCTGCGCTTTTCCGCGTCGTCTTCGTTACCGGCTCCCATCGACTACGTAATGATCCTCCGAGGTGCGCGAGATCGCAAGACTTCCGTCACCGGCTCGCAGGGACGCTGAGCCGGAAGGTGGTGCCCCGGCCGGCCGTACTCTCGACGGTGAGCTCGCCACCGTGATCCCTCACGATTTGCTGGGTCAGCGCCAGGCCGAGCCCGTTGCCGCCCTCTTTGGTCGAAAAGAACGGATCGAACAGGCGGGGCAACACGTCCGCTGGAATCCCAACGCCATCGTCCTCGACCTCGATCACGACGCGGTCCCCGGCGCGGTGGGTCCGGAGGATCACTTTGCCCCCGCCTTTTGTGGCGACCGCATCGGAGGCGTTGCGTACGAGGTTGACCAGGCACTGGCGCAGCTGCGCCGGATCGCAGAGTGCGATCAGATCGCCCGGCCCGAGCTCGACCGCGAGCTTGACCTGCTTTGCGGCGAGATCCTCGCGAACAAACGTGCCGAGCGCGTCGATCATCGGATTCACCGGCTCGTGGGCGAGCTTGGGTTTCGGGAGCCGGCCGAATGCGAGATACTCTTCGGTGATCGCGGTGAGCCGATCGACCTCGCGATGGATCGCGCTGCAGAGCTGGCGCGCCTCTTCACCGCCGACCGACTCGGAGAGCTCTTCTTCGAGGAGCTCGGTGTTGAGGCCGATCGAGGACAGCGGATTGCGAACCTCGTGCGTGATCATCGCGGCCATCTTGCCGACCGCGGCGAGTCGCTCGGAGCGGACGAGCTCGTGTTCACGCTCTTCGACGGCGCGCGCCATGGAGTTGAACTCGCGCGCGAGGTCGGCGACCTCGGAAGGGCCACCTTCGGGAATCCGGCTGTCGTAGTTACCGGAGGCGACGCGCCGAGCGGCATCGCGCAGCCGGCCGAGCGGCCGCAACGTGATGACGACCCAGATCGTGATCAAGAGCCCGAGCACGGTGGCGACGATGCCTAGATAGATCGTCACGTTGCGCAGCTTGTGCCCGCCGACGTCGAGCGTGTTCGCCGTGTAGCGAACCCTGTGCTCGAGGGCCTGCGAGAGCTCATTCGTCTGCGTGAAGATCAGGCGCTCTCCATTGCGCAGTTGTTCGAGCAGATTCGTGATCTCCTCATCCGCGAGCGACTGCGCGTGAACGAGGCTGCTGATCATCTTGCTGTAGATCGGAGCGCTAGCGGCGACCGCGGTCTGGAGTTGATTGATTCGCTCGCGCGTGATCTTGAACTCGAACGGATCGGCCTCCGCGACCGAGTCGAGCACCTGTAGGTTCTTCTGGAGGTTCTTGAAGGCGTCGTTGCGCTTGTCACGGAGTGATCGAACCTGGGCTCGCGCACTGCTCGGTCCTCCCGGATCGTCTACAAACGCCTCGTCTAGGTAGGCCTTCAGATCGCCTTCCTTGACGGCCAGGCCCTTGCTGTCGAGCGCGAGCGGGACGTAGCCGTTCAGGATGAGGTGGATCTCGTTGCCGACTCGCGTGACGTTGAACGCCGTGTTGCCGGTGATCACGGCGAACGTGACCGTGAGTGCGGCAAAACCGAGCAGGATCCGCGCCGATAGAGTCCGCATGGCGGGCGGCTAACGGTAGCTTGCGGCAATCCCCCAAGCCAGGATAAGTCCTGGGCATCCGTGTATACTCATGGCCCGAGGGAAACCATGACCCGTGCTCTTTCACTCACTTGTCTATCGCTGCTGATGCTTGGGTCGGTGGCGGTTGCGGGCAACAAGCCGAAGATCGCCGTGCTCGGTGTCGAAGTCGTCGGCGCAGAGGTGACTGCACAGGACACGCAGGTCGCCAAAGAGCTGACCGAGGCGCTACGCGGACGCGCGAAGGCGGGCACGGGCCCGTTCGAGATGGCACCGGGCAGCGACAAGGAGCTGATCGACGAGAAGCTCATGAAGAGCTGCGACAGCGAGGCGCCGGCGTGCATGTCGTCGATCGGCACCGATCTCGGCGCCGACTGGCTGATCTACGGAAAGATCGAGAAGCAGGGCGCGTCGTATCGCGTCGATCTGAAGCTCCTCAACGTCACGCGCAAGGCGATGGAGAAGACCTGGCCGGAGAACATCCCGGTCAGCCAGGCCTCGGGGTCCGGCATTCAGGGCTGGGCCAAAAAGGGCTACGCCAAGCTTACCGGTCAGAACAACGTCGGGACCGTGGTCGTCAAGGTCGGCAATGCCGATCGCGGCACCGTGCTGATCGACGGCACCGAGAAGGGCAACATCGTCAACGGCAAGGCCTCGATCGATCTGCCGCCGGGCAAGTATCGGCTCCAGATCGAGTCGCAGGGCTTCCAGCGCTGGGAGAAGGACATCACCGTCACCGAGGATCAGCAAACGAGCGTTCCGGCCGAGCTCGAGAAGCCGGGCGTCGTCGCACCTCCGCCGATGCTGTGCGATCCGGCGAAGTCGGTCTGCGAGAACGTGGTCTCGCACCCGAGCGGTAACAGCACCTGGAAGGGCGTGTTCTACGCGTCCGTCGCCGTCGCTGCAGTCAGCGGCGGACTGTGGATCTACGGCTACTCGCAGATCGGCAGCATCGAGACCCGGGTGTGCAATGCCGGTGGCTACAACATGAGCCCGGACCATCCAGGCTGTGGCGCACGCGTGGCAGGCAATACCGACGACGTTGCGAGCCTGAATTCGAAGGGCGACGGCTATCACAACATGACCGTCTACGGCGGTATCGGAACGGGTGTGTTCGGGATCTTTGCCGTCTACGCGCTCTACAAGGGCTTCATCGCCCAGAGCGGAGAGGACGGCAAAGAGCACGCGGCACTCGGCCATCGCGTTCGCCGCGATCGCTTCGTCGTCACACCGATCGCTTCGCCGACCGGCGGCGGCGCGATGCTGCGCTTCGACTGGTAAAAGAATTAGGTCCGACCTAATTGTTGCGCTTCATGCGCAATTGGCCGAAATCCGGCCATCGGCATCCGACCCATTTGTTCCGGCGCCTAAACGCGCGGCCGGATCCGGATGATCACCGACTTCGAGGTCGGTGTGTTGGACCGATCCGCGACGCTGTCGACCGGGACGAGGACGTTGGTCTCCGGAAAGTACGTCGCGCAGTTTCGGCGCGGGAGATCGTAAGGAACGACGATGAAGCGCTCGGCGACGCGCTCGCCATCGTGCCACTCGGACACGAGATCGACGAGCTGCCGCTCGACGAGCCCGAGCTCGACGATGTCCGCGGGATGAACGAACACGACGCGCCGTTCGCCGCGGATCCCGCGATAGCGATCGTCGAGACCGTAGATCGTCGTGTTGTACTGGTCGTGGCTGCGCATCGTCATCATGCGCAGGCGGCCCGGCGGCACCGATAGATCCGGCAGCGGCCACACGGTGAACCTTGCGTGCCCACCGACGGCCGAGAATGTCCCGTCGCGCGCCGAGCTCGGGAGCACGAAGCCGTTGTCGTTACGAACCCGCTCGTTGAAGTTTGCGAACGCGGGGATCACCTGGCCGATTCGATCGCGGATTCGATCGTAGTCGGCGGCGAGCTCGGTCCACGGTACGTGTCCGCCGACCAGCGCGCGCGCGAGTGCCGCGACGATCCATGGCTCGCTGCGGAGCTCTGGGCTCGCCTGCGGCAACACGCCTTGCGACCGATGCACGTTGCTCATCGAATCTTCGACGGTGACGAACTGAGGCCCGCTCGCCTGGACGTCGATCTCGCTGCGCGTCAGGCACGGCAGGATCAACGCCCGCTTTCCGGGATACAGGTGCGTGCGATTGAGCTTCGTCGAGATCGATGCGGTGAGCCCACGGCGTTCGAGACAGCGCGCGGTGAGGTTGGTGTCGGGCGTCGCCGACAGGAAGTTCCCGCCGAGAAACACCACCGCGCTGATCTCGCCGCGCTCCATCGCCTTGATCGTACCGACCGTGTCGAGACCGGCGATATGCGGCGGCGTGAAGCCAAACACCTCGCCGAGTGGCCCGAGAAAATGCCGCTTGAGGTGATGGTCGATGCCCATCGTCCGATCGCCTTGCACGTTCGAGTGACCGCGCACCGGGCAGAGACCCGCGCCGCGCCGACCGACGTTGCCACCGAGCAGCATGACATTGACGATCTCTTGAATCGTCGCGACGGCATGCTTGTGCTGGGTCACCCCCATCGCCCAGCAGGCGATCACAGCCTTTGCCGAGATGTACTGCTCGGCGATCCGGCGAATCGTCGGTTCGTCGACGCCCGCGCACCCCGTGATCTGCGACCACGGCGTCGACCGCGCATGATCGCGCCACGCAAAGAAGTTATCGGTCTTGTTGGTCAGGAACTTCAGATCGAGCCGGGTCGCGGCTTCCATCACGTCGACCGTAGGACTCGTGTTCGCGGCGCGCCTTTCGCCGGGTGCGTCCGCGTCGAGCTCGAACACCGCCTTGCCGATCCCGAGGAAGAACGCTTGATCGCCGCCGATCTGAACCTGCACGAGCTCCTTGGCGAGCGGAACGCTGCGGACCAGATCGAGAGGATGTTGCGGGTGCGCGAACCGGCTGAGCCCGACCTCGCGGAGCGGATTGATGCTGATGATCGTCGCTCCGCGCTGTGCGGCGGCTCGTAACGTCGTCAGCATGCGCGGATGATTCGTGCCGGGGTTCTGGCCGATCACGAAGATCAGATCCGCGTGATCGAAGTCGGCCAGCGTGACCGTGCCTTTGTCGGTGCCGATCACCTCGAGCAGCGCGTTGCCGCTCGACTCGTGACACATGTTCGAGCAGTCCGGAAAGTTGTTCGTGCCGAACATCCGGCCCATCAGCTGATACAAAAACGCGGCCTCGTTCGAGGTTCGCCCCGACGTATAGAACGCCGTCGACTCGGGGCCCGCGGCGCGCAGCTCGTCGGCGATCACGGCGATCGCGCGCTCCCACGAGATCGGCCGGTAATGGCGCGTCTCGTCGAGCATCATCGGATGCGTCAGCCGGCCGAGCTGGCCGAGCTCGAAGTCGGAGAGCGTGCGGAGCTCGTCCACCGAGAGCTGCGCAAACAGATCCGGTGTCGCGCGCGCGGTGGTTGCTTCTTCCGCGACCGCCTTCGCACCGTTCTCGCAAAACTCGAAGCGCGAGCGATCGTCCGCGGCAGGCTCGGGCCACGCGCAACCGGGGCAATCGAAGCCACCGGCCTGGTTCATCGCGAGCAACGCCTTCGCGCCGCGCGCGAGACCGGAGTCGCGCTGCAAGTGCCGAACGGTCGCCCACAACGCACCGAGCCCACCCGCGACGCGCGGTACGTCGGTCAGGTGGATGTCGGCCCGAGGGACGTCACGTCCTTCGTCGTGAGGAGGCACGGGGCGGGGTGTTACCACGTCAGGCCTGATTCAAAGAATCATGATTCGTCATGACGCAGTGAGACGGCAAGCGCTCCCGCCGATGGCTCGGCCCGGGCTTCGCGGCCTTGGGCGGTCGTTCCTCGTGCGCTGCGTACGCCGTTCGCACGCCTCTGATCGCCGCCGAAACCCGTTGTTCGCCGCGGTTGAACGCGGCGCCTATCGCTGCGCGCGCGGTTCGCGGGAGTTTAACGATGTCGGCGCCGTTTGCACACGCGCTTCGCGACGGTTGAAGTCCATCGCCCAGCGCCGTTTGCGCACGCACTTCGCAGCCGTTGAATGATGTCGGCGCCGTTTGCCCACGCGCTTCGCGACGGTTTGAGGGCGATCGCTCAGCGCCGCTTGCGCACGCGCTTCGCAGCGGTTGAAGGCGATCGACTCGGTTTGCGCACGCGCTTCGCAACGGTTGAGGCGATCGACTCGGTTGCGCACGCGCTTCGCAGCGATTGAAGGCGATCTCTCAGCGTCGCTTGCGTACGCGCTTCGCGATCGTTGGCATCTGGAGGTTCAGCTCGTCGGCGCCGAGCTTCCCGATGGCCGCGAGGTCGCCCCGACGCGTGGTCGTGATCGTCGGGTAGTCGCCCCGAGAGGCTTCGATGAGCGCTGCACCTTCGAGCGCGCGGAGCAGATCGAGGATTTGCTTCTGCGGACGACCGCGTAGACAGCCGCGCTGCGGCATCTCTTCGAACCTCGGGTCCTCGTCGGTGCCATTCGCCAGCGCAGCGATCCGCGTGCGGCCGAACCGGCCGTTGAGCGAGCCCACGAGGAGCAGCAGGACCCGAACCGCTTCGAGGTCCGACGCCGTCATCGCCGCAGCCGAAGGTCGGCCATGAGCAAGCGCTTCACAGTTGTCACAGGCGCCGCACTGCTTGTCCCGGCTGCGCCAGTCTTCGTCGCCGAAGTAGTCGAGGATGTGCTGGCGCCGGCATCGCGAGTGATACGCGTAGTCGACCATCGTCCGGAGCTTCGAGCGCTCGTTATCGGCGCGCCGAGAGAGAGACGCGACGTCGAGCGGCATGTACTGCCCGGGTGTGGGCCGGCTCGCCGCCAGCCTCTCGTCGTCCCGCGACAGCATTCCGTGACGCTCGAGCAGCCGGATCGCCGCGCCGATCGTGGCTCCCGAGGGCGTGCCGGGCAGCAGAGGCTTGAGCTTGGCCTCGAGATCATCGTCGTCGCGGCCGAGCTTTCCGAGCGCCGGCCGATCGTGCAGCAACTTCCACAAGCCGCGCAGCAGCTCGGCCGAGGGATAAGACGCTTCGATCAAGAACTCTTGCAGCCGGATATCGCCGTGGTTGAACAGCAGCACGCACTTGGTCGGCTTGCCGTCCCGACCGCCGCGGCCGGCCTCCTGGTAATAGGCCTCCGGGCTGCGCGGGATGTCCGCATGCACCACGAGCCGGATATCGCTCTTGTCCACGCCCATGCCGAAGGCGTTGGTCGCGACGATCACGTCGAGCTGTCCCGACATGAACACGTCCTGCGCCTTCTCGCGAACCGTGTCCTCGAGTCCCGCGTGATACACCCGCGCACGCATCCCGGCCTTCTTCAGCGCGGCGGCGTAGGTCTCGGCGTTCTTGCGCGTCGCCGCGTAGACGAGCGCGACGCCTCCATCTCGCATCCTCACGAGCTCCGCGAGCTGGTCGGACTTATCCGCGACGCCGCCTGACTTCTGGACGACGTAATGAAGGTTCGGGCGATCGAAGCCACGCACGTGGTGGCGCGCGGCCGTCATGCCGAGCTGCACCGCGATATCCTGGCGAACCTCGGGAGTCGCGGTCGCGGTGAAGGCCGCCAACCGCGGCGGCTTGAGATCCGCGATCACCTGGCCGAGGCGACGATAGTCGGGCCGAAAATCGTGACCCCATTCCGAGATGCAATGCGCCTCGTCGATCGCGACGAGTGCGATCCTCGATGCCGAGGACTGCAACGCATCGACAAACCGTGGGCTCCGGAACCTCTCGGGCGCCACATAGATGAGCGTGAACAACCCCGCACGAATCCCGTCGAGGATCTCGCGTTGCTCTTCGGCGCCGGCCGCCGACGTCAGCGCGACGGCCGCGACGCCGCGCGTCTTCAAGACGTCCACCTGATCCTTCATCAGCGCGATCAGCGGCGACACGACCAGTGTCACTCCACCTCGCTCGCCCAGCACGATCGCCGGAAGCTGATAGCAAAGTGATTTGCCCGCGCCCGTCGGCATCACAGCAATCACGGGACGGCCGGCGAACACGTCGGCGATCACATCGGATTGACCGGGGCGCAGGGATTCGTGACCGAACCGCTCGAGCACGCGCGCGAGGATTGCCTCGCCGTTGCCGCTCTCGCGAGCTGTGATCGGTTCTCCAAACATCAGCGGGACCGTAGCAGGTGGGTACGACAGGAATAAAGCACCGAGATCAGAACGGATTTCGGACGTCCCGGACGATCGTGGCCGGCGTCCCGAAACACCGGAGTGCGCGCGAGGTCCCGCACGAACCGAGCGGTCGCGCCGAGGAGCACAGTCCGGACTTCACTCGGCGAGTCAACCCCCACGTTCGCCGATAGAGGAGTGGGTCACGCAATTGCTTAGCCACCGCGCATGCATGCTGCGTTGCTCGTATTCCTCAAACATCTGGAGCTCGCGTTGCGGCTTCACGCAGCCGTTCCCACGCTCGATGTCATGGATGCGTACGCGCATGCATCGGCCGCCATCGAGGCCTCGACCGGGTCCGTCGAACCGGAGCTGTTACTCGCGATCGCGTTCGTCGAAAGCCGGTTCGATCCAACTGCGACCTCACGCGTCGAGGGAGGCAAGCGCAAGACCGGTCACTACGCAGGAACGGCCCCGCCCGAGAGCCTCGATACGCGCGCGTCCCTCTACTGCGGCCCGCTCCAGACGTTCGCCTCGACATGGACCGAATGCCTGCGGTTGCGACAGCTCTCGAGCGCGTACAGCGCGGGTGTCTCCGAGATCGAGACCTGGTTGCGCGACCGCCGCGTCCACGGCAGCGTCACGAAAGCGCTCGCAGGGCACGGCTGCGGCAACTACGGCGTCCTCACCGGCCGCTGCAACGAGTACCCGTCGCGCGTGCTCCGCATCGAGCACCGCTTCGCGATCCAGCCGCCGGTCGTCCGCGTGCAGGCGCGCTCGCTGCCTCCGAGCTGAGGGGCGGCGCGAGCGGCGACAACGGAAGCGACGATCTCGCGCGTCGCGTTCACGTCCTTCCGATCGAGCGCGAGCGACCGCTTGTTACGCTGCGCACGGTCACCGACCCGATCGCAGGCGCCGGCGAGGTTGTCGTGCGCGTTCGCAGATTGGGAAATCGAGCGACATTCCATCGTAGGGGCGCATCGCCTCCGGGGGTGTGTCCTCGATCGATAAGCAGGCAACCAAAGCTGATAGCAGGCTCGTTTTGCACCAACGTTTTTGGGTGTGGCGGCAGGATAGGGTGTGGCTGACGCGCTGACTCCAGAGACCCTGCTTGCAGACGCAGCATGGTTGAGGCGCCTTGCGTTCACGCTGGTCGGGAACGCTGACGACGCTGAAGACCTCGTTCAAGAATCATGGATAGCGTTGTGGCAGCGGCAGCCAGAAACGGATCGTCCTCTCAGACCGTGGCTATCTAAGGTCGTTCGCGATCTGTCGAAGATGCGACGTCGGGGTGAGCAGCGACGACTGGTTCGAGAAGCTGCGGCGCTTGACGCTGGAGAGGTCAGTCCACCTGATGTGCTGCTCGCACAAGTGCGTCTACATCGGTTGCTCGCCGATCTTGTCCTCGAGCTCGAGGAACCTTACCGATCAACGGTCATCGCGCGCTTCGTCGAAGGCCAGACCGCCGCATCGATCGCGAGGTCGCTCGACATTCCGGAGAGCACCGTGCGTTGGCGGCTGCGCGAAGCCCTGGCGCGTCTTCGTGCTGGGCTTGACGAGAAGAGTGGTGAACGCAAGGCATGGGCGCCTGCGGTGCTCGCCTTCGCGAAGAAAGGCATTGGAGTGGCGAAGCCAACGAAGACACTCGGAGTGCTCGCTGCCTTGCTGGCGCTACTCATCGGCAGCATCGTTCTCGTTTGGGCGTTGCGAGGCTCGAAGCGCGACCCCGACCCCGACAAGCAGGGACGCGGCGCTTTCCACGTA
>JAQBQF010000283.1 GCA_028287115.1 Myxococcales bacterium | reverse complement strand
TCGACGATCTGCTTGGTGCCGTCGGTCAGCACGGCGTCGACCACGTTGCCGCCTTGCGGGATCACGCCGATCACGCGGGTCGGCGCCTGCACGATGAACGTGACGCGATCGTTCTTGATGAAGAAATCGCCGACGAGGCCACTCTGTGCCGGGCCGGTGACGAGCTGGCTCGGATCGGTCACCGGACCGGCCCACACCGATTGCGCCTGCCCGGTCGGATCCGGCAGCTTGGGGAAGTAGTCCGCGAGCCCCGGATCGCCGCCGTTGCAGCCGAGGATCGTGCTCGAAATTGTCACGCAGATGAGGCGATTCCGTGCCATGCGGCAAATCCTAGACGAAATGGTCCGGCCAGATCGTGGCAAACCCGAGGCACCGGCATGGAAGTGTGCGGAACCTCTCCGTTGCTGGATCCGCGGCCATGTGGTCGAATGCGCCGCATGAGCCGAATGGTCAAGTGCGCGAAGCTCGGTGGGACCCTGCCCGGTCTGCCGTACAAGCCTTTCAACGATGCACTGGGCCAACGCATCTACGACACGGTCTCCGCGGATGCCTGGAAGCTGTGGATCGAGCACTCGAAGAAGCTCGTCAATGAATGGCGGCTCGACCTCACGCTCAAGAAGTCGCACGACCTGCTGAAGGAACAGTGCGAAGATTTTCTATTCGGCGCGGGCGGCACGGTCCCGGCCGAGTACGTGCCGGAAACGTCGAAGCCCGAGACGCCCAAGCACTGAGTGGAACCCGTCGCACTGTTCCGCTGGCTGCCGCGGCTCGCCGCGCGTGTACCGTGGGTGCGACTGGGTGACTGGCCAACACCGGTCGATCGGATCGAGATCGACGGGCGATCGCTGTGGATCAAGCGCGAAGGTGACTCGAGCGCGCTCTACGGCGGCAACAAGATCCGCACGCTGGAGGCGTGGCTCGGTCATACGCTGGCGGTCGGCGCGAAGCGAATCTGGGCGATCGGTGCGTACGGATCGAATCATGCGATCGCGACCGTGCTGCACGCGCGCGCGCTCGGCCTCGATGCGGGCGCGATCGTGTTTCCACAACCCGCGAGCGCGTGGGCGACTGAGAATGCCGGCGCGCTGATCGGAACCGGCTGTCCGCTCGTGCGTCTGCGATCGGTCGTTTCGGTACCGCTGGCCGGGATCGCGATCGCGCGGCGCGAGAAGACGGCAGTCGTGATGCCACCCGGCGGTGCGACGCCGATCGGAACGCTCGGTGCGTTATCGGCGGCGTTCGAGCTCGCCGAACAGATCGCAGCCGGACAAGCGCCACCGCCGGCGCGGATCGTGATCGCAGTCGGCAGCACGTGCACGACCGCGGGTTTGCTCGCGGGTATTCACCTCGCGCATGCGGTCGGCGCGTGGCGATGGCCGTTGCCGGTCATTCACGGTGTCCGCGTCACGCCGTGGCCCGTGACGTCACGGATGATCACGGCGGGGCTTGCTGCACGCACGCTGGCGCGGATCGCGAAGCTCGGCGGGCCCACGCTTGCGTTGAGCTTTCGCGAGCTCGTGTCGCGGCTCGTGATCGATGGGCGCGAGCTCGGTGCGGGCTACGGACGGCCGACCGCGCAGAGCGCCAAAGCGCGCGAGGTGATCGAGCACGCGGGCGCCTCGCTGCGACTCGATGGCGTGTACTCGGCGAAGGCGGCGGCGGCGCTGTTGCGCCTGCATCGCAACGGCATCGGCCCGCTCTTGTTCTGGGCAACGAAGTCGACCGTGACGCTTGGCGAACCGGCGGCAGATATGGTGGCGGGTGCGCCCCGCGCGTTGCGGCGCTGGCTCGCTATCGGCGGGGCCGAGATCTAGCCAGCGAAGCGCGATCACGCTAGGTCGACGGTCCTGCGGCGATGTCGCGCGAGGCGGCGGCGGCGAGACTCCTCGGCGTTCGTTACGCAGCTCGCGCGCTACTTGACGTTCGCAGGCGCCGCTTCGCTGTTGACGCGCTTGGAGGCCCGCGCCTTGGCATTTTGCTCGGCGTCTTTATCGCGAGCATCGTTGATGTATTGCTGGCACTGCTTGAGTGCACGGTCGGTCGACATCGCCTGCGCGTAGTAATCGGGCGCGCGATTCTGGACGTTGACCGCAATCCTCGCCGCGTCGGCGCAGTTGCCGTTGCGGGCGACCGAGATCGCGCGATTGTGCTCGCTCTTCGCCCATGCGAGGAGCGTGTCGTCGGCGGACTTCTCGGCCTTCTTCGCTTCGGCGGGCTTGGCCGGCGAGTCGGATTTCGTCGTCGTGGTCTTGTCGGTCGCGATCTGATCGCGCGGTGGTGGCGGCGGCGACGCAGCAGGTGCTGCAGTGCGCGGCGGTTGCGCGACGGGACCGCGAGGTTGCTGCGGTTTCGCATCCGCGGTTGGCGTGCGCGGTGGCGGTGACGCATAGCTAGGTGCCGCGTAGCTCGCGCTCGGTTTCGCGACGGTGGTGGCACCGACGGCCGCGGCCCCGCCTTTGGGACTTTGCGCCACGGGCGCGGGCGCGCCCGCACCTGGAGCCGCGGCGCGACCGTCGACGTTCTCGTTGGTGGTTTCGGCGTCGTCGAGACCGCGGGCGAAGTCCTGCTTGGGCGAGGGCTTCGCGGGCACGGCCTTCGTGTTCGGCGTCGGGTTCGCCGAGACAACCATGTCCTTGGGCATGTCCTTGGGAGATGGATCGTTCGCCTGGACTTCGATGTACGGCTTCTTGCTCTTGGTCTTGCTCGCGTGCGCCGGCGTCTTGCCCGGTGCATCGACCTTCGCCCGGCCGGTCGTCGGAGTCGTCGGGCGGTATTGATCTTTGCCGGCGAGATCGACCTGAAAGCCCGAGCCCGCGGCCGCGCCGACGTTGTCGCCACTCTCGTGGCCTTTGTTGACCTGCGCTTCTTCTTGGTTCTTTGCCGGAGCTTGTTCCGCACGCTCGGCAATCGCGCCCTGCGGAGGGGACTGCGTGACTGCAGGAGCCGAATTCGCCGGGGCGAACTTCTCGGCGTACTGGTTGCCGTTCTTCAAGTACATCGTGCCCGCGACACCGACGACCAGCACGAGCATCGCAGCGGCCGCCATCGCCGGGTGCCGCATGAAGCTGTGAGCGAATCGCTGAAACCAGCTCTCCTTCTCGGCGTCGCTGCGGCCGCGAACGGCTTTGGGGGCTCGTCGCGCCGCTTCCTGAAGGAGCATCGCCGAGACCGCTTGTGGCGGCTCGAGCTGAATATCGAGGATGCGGCTCTCGCGGACAGCGAGGCGTGCACTCTTCAGGTCGTCGAGTGCGACGCGGTCGCCCGGATGCGACTCGAGGTGCGCGGTCAGCCGCGCCTCTTCAGCGGGCGTGAGCTCGCTGTAGAGGGCGCCGATCAGCAGCGCATCGATGTCCAGACGGTCGACCATGATCCTCGAGAGTCCTTATACTACGTGTGTACCAGACGAGCGACGAACGACAGGAGCCAGAGCTCCAGGGAGATCGAGTACTTGGCACTAACTTCATGCCAGCTCGAGTCACCAACTTCGTCTCTCGGATATTACAAACGTAGCAGAAGGCCCGCGGATCTAACGAGGTGCTGCAAATGACGCGCACCCCCGGTCGCAGGGCTAACCACTAGTCTTTATTAGGCTCGCAACTCCACTGGATCGAGTCGATCGCCCAGCCGTCGTCGCCGCAGACCGAGGCGGAAGCCTCCGTAGATTGCGTAGCGCCTTCGTTGAGAGCGAGCTTGGTCGCGCCCGGATGCACCGACCGGCGCTTCTTGGCATCGGGCGCACACACGACGCGCCACGAGATCGCGCAGGCGACGGGCATCTTGCACGTGTTCTTGATCGACAGCTCGACCGTGACATCGCTCTTGTCGACCTGCTCGAACGCGGTGCACTCGGCGAGTGACTTTGCATGGCCGCGATCGGCGAGCGCAGGAACACAGAACATGGCGAGGGCGCACGTCGCCCAGCGCGCCCAACGGATGGAACGCATGACAGACCTCCGGTAACGGCGCGCGGAGCTCGCGCACAGCGGGCGGGAGCAAGAGCTGCTCTCGCGATCCGCAGTGCGCATCGGGCGATCAACCCATCGGGCTGAACCCCCGTTCGCGGCGCCGTCGGTTACAGAGCTTGAGACATCCGGCTCCGCGATCGGTTCCAGATTTTTCGGCCGCCGTGCAAGATCCCGCGATGCCCAGTCCTCTCGACGTGTTTCGCGACGGTGTGCTCGCCGGACATGTAGCGCTCGTCACCGGAGGCGGTACGGGAATCTCCCGCGGTATCGCACACGCGTTCGCGCGGTTTGGTGCGGACGTCTGCATCATCAGCCGCAAGCAGGACGTCCTCGATCGCACGGCAGAAGAGCTGCGCGCGGCGACTGGCCGCAAGGTGCTCGGCCTCGCGGCCGATGTTCGTGATCCCGAGGCGGTCGCCCGCGCGGTGACCCACACCGTCGAGCATTTCGGCAAGCTCGACACGCTCGTCAACGGTGCGGCCGGCAACTTTCTCGCGCCGGCGGCGGGTCTGTCGCCAAATGGCTTTCGCACCGTGATCGAGATCGATCTGATCGGAACGTTCAACGCGGCGCGCGCGGCGTTCGAGCCGCTGCGTGCCAGCGGCAACGGGCTCGTGCTCAACATCAGCGCGACGCTCCACTATCACGGCACGCCCCTGCAGATTCATGCGTCCGCGGCGAAGGCGGGCGTCGATGCGATCACGACGAACCTCGCGGTCGAGTGGGGACGGTTCGGGATTCGCTCGTGCGGCATCGCGCCGGGACCGATCGCCGACACCGAAGGCATGAAGCGGCTCGCGCCGGGCGATATCGCGGACCGGGCGCGCGCCGCGATTCCGGCCGCACGATTTGGAACGATCGAAGAGATCGCGGCGGCCGCGGTGTTCTTGCGATCACCTGCCGCGGCGTACGTCAGCGGGCACGTGATGGTCATCGACGGCGGACAGTGCATCGCGACGCCCTCGCTGATGGGCGTGTCGCTGTGAGGTCCGGAGCCGCGCGCAGAGGCGCGGCGATCGATGCGGCGACGCCGTTCGACGTGGTGCTGCCGGCGAGGCCGATCTCCGTCGAGATCGTCTCGGGACGTGGTCATTACGACCGCGTGCTCTCGGCGGTGCTCGGCGCGAAGGTCAGCGTGTGGATCGCGACCGCGAACGTCAAAGAGCTGATGGTCGAGGACGGCCGCGCAGCGCCAGGCCGCCGGCGTTCGCTCCGCAAGAACCCGTATGTCTCGGTCCTGGCCCGCTTCGACGAGCTCGCGTCGCGCGGTGTCGAGCTGCGCCTGTTGCACGCGGAGATTCCATCGGGTCCGTTCCGCGAAGAGATCGCGCTTCACCCGCGGCTGTTGAACGGAGGGCTCGCGCTGCGGCGTTGCCCGCGCGTCCACATGAAGGCCGTGATCGTCGATGGCGAGTTGCTCTATCTCGGGAGCGCGAACTGGACCGGCGCCGGCCTCGGCGCGAAAGGCAGCGGCCGGCGCAACTTCGAGCTCGGCATCGTCACCGATGACGGCCCGCTCCTCGATCAGGTCCAAGGCCTGTTCGAACGTCTGTGGACGGGAGGCGAGTGCAGTGCGTGCAAGCTCCGCGAAGACTGCCCCGGCCCGCTCTCCGAGCTGGGGACGGTGTCCCAGTTGTCCCGCGGGAGGGCCTTATCGGTTGTCAAAGTTGACACCGTCCCCAGCAGGAAGCGAAGCAAATCGCCTGGTTGACAGCGTGGCCGAGAGCCGAACGCCGGGACGGTGTCCCGGTTGCCCCAGGCCGTGTAACCAAAGCCCGATCGTCGTGCACCATCTATGCAGGTGACCGCCGCGGCGTATGTCGAAGACGTTCTCCTGGTCGACCGGTGTCTCACCGGCGAACCGGCGGCGACGCGCGAGCTGTTTCGCCGTCATCGTGCGCGCGTGCACGGCTGCTTGTTCCGCGTACTCGGGACGAATCGAGACATGGACGATCTCATGCAAGACGCTTTCATCCAGGTCTTCCAGTCGCTGCGCGGCTGGCGCGCCGAGGCGAGCCTCGCGACCTGGGTGGATCGCGTCTCGGTGCGCGTCGCGTATCGCTACTTGTCGCAACGTGGCCGCCGGATCCAGACCGATCCGTTGATCGATGATGAAGCGATCGCGAGCGTCGAGGGGCCGAACGCACGACAGCAGCTCGCCCGCGATGGGGTCAAGCGCCTCTACGCCGTACTCGACGAGCTCGGCGCCGCATCGCGGATCGCGTTCACGCTCCACGAGATCGACGGCAGGCCACTCGCCGAGGTGGCAGAGCTCGTCGGTTCCTCGGTGACGGCGACGAAGCTGCGCGTGTGGCGCGCGCGCAAGAAGGTCGAGACGGCCGCCGCCAATGATCCCGTGCTGAGCGAATTCCTCGATCCCAAAGCAGCCGTCTCGGTGTTTCCCGACAAGGAGCGCTCATGAAGCTCGTAGGGCGCATTCCGGTCGAGCCGCTCGATGAAGAGCGACTCACGAACATCGAGCGCCGGCTTGTCGTCGGTGTTTCGGAGCTGAGCGCGAAACCCGCGCATGCACCGCGATCGCGGCACTTCGCATTCGCCGGCGCTGCGCTGGCTGTCGCGGCGGCTGCGCTGATCGGCTGGAAGTTTCATGGTGTTCCCGAAGTCCTCCCGAGCGCTACGCCCACGACGATCGCGGTGAAGACCGACACCGACCACTCGATGCTCGATATCGGCGATGCCACGATCGAGAGCGATCCGGCGACCGCCTTCGCGGTGACGCGTCCCAACGGCGGCGTGATCGTGATGATGGATCACGGCAAGGTCGAGCTCGACGTGCAGAAGCGCCACGAGCGGCCGCCTCTCGTCGTGCGAGCGGGCGACACCGATGTCGAAGTCGTCGGCACACATTTCTCCGTCGCGTGGGACGGCCACGGCGCCGTCGATGTCCGGGTCACCGAAGGCACCGTGCGCGTCAAGCATCAGCAGTTGATCACGCTGGTGGAGAAAGGCCAGGAGTGGACGACCGGCAGTGGGCTCGTCGCGATCGCGGACACGAAGGCGCCAGGTGAAACCGACGGGCCGAACGAAGCGGTCGACCATCACGGCAGCGACGACATCGAGATCGATACGAAGAACGATGCCGAGGTGCTGCACGGCCGGCACGCGATCGCTCCCGATGCGACGGGCTCGGCGGCAATCCAGAGCTCGGCCGCGAGCCAGGGCTCGGCCGCACAAGGATCAGCCGGGCCGCACGGAGCCAACGCGAAATCGTCGAGCCACTCGCGGTTCAACCTCTCGAAGAAGGATCCTCACTACTCGATCAAGAGCGCAGTTCTTGCGCAGTCGCCCGAGCCTCCGAGCGATGTTGAAGGAACGACAACGAGCGAGCGCGTGAAAAACTATCTCTACCTGATGAACAAAACGACCGGAGATTCCGCCGGCAAGGCGTTCTACAGCTTGGCCCTTACGCAGCACCTCGAGCAGAATGATGACGACCTCGCACTGCGGACACTCGAGGGATATTTCCGGAGATTCGAGGGTGGAAAATTCTCTCGGAGCGATGACTACAAGGCCGCGCTCTGGCTGCGCGTCCGAATCCTGTGCTTGCGGGCGATCGACGACACGTGTCGGCAAGCCTCCTACTCGTTCAGCAAGTCAGGCGCCGAGGGTCCCAAAGCTGGGATCGCCGACCAAATCGCCGCCACGCAGTAGCGTATTATCCGGCCGATGACCCGGCCGACGGTGCTGCTCGATCTCGCGAGCGACGAACGCTTCGCGAAGGATCTCGCCGCCGGTGGCGTGTTCGTGATCGGCTGCACGCTCAAGCTCGATCAAGACTGCGATCTGATCGTGCGCGCGCTCAACGATGAGGTGTGCGTCCCGGCGCGCGTCGTGTTTGTCGATCCGACCCGCGGTGCGGGACTCGAGCTCGAGCAGTGCACGCCCGAGATCAAAGACAAGATCGCCTTGCTCGCGCGAACGCTGTTGCGGGCAAACGCGACCAGCACGGTCGACGCACTCGAGGCTGCCGCCGCTTCCGCGCGCGTCCGATCGCGTGCGGACAAGCTGACGGGAAATCCGATGGCCGCACATCCAGCGCGCGCCGCGACGAACGACTTCCTCGGATCTCGGACGCGAAGCACGAGCACATCACCAGCGACCGCCGGCGGCGACATCCCCCGGCCTCGCTCCGGTACCGCCGAACCGAACCCCACGAATGCGGATCGCGCGCCCGACGCCGCACCGATGGCCGCCGGGCGCGACTCGCTCCCCGGACCGACGATCCCGCAGAACGCAGTTGCGGCGGGCCGCACGCGCGACGCCTCGCCGGACGCCGTCGCCGCGGGCCGCGCGCCTACCGCGTTACCCGGACCGACGTTCACGCAGCACGCGGTCGCCACCGGCCGAGACTCGCTCCCCGGACCGACGATCCCGCAGAACGCGGTCGCCGCGGGACGCGCGCGCCCCGGCATGGCGCACCCGACGGCACCGACCGCGACCGGCGACGAGCTCGCAGCCGCCGCCGCACGTGCCCGTGGAGCCGATCGAACGCCGGTCAAGACGATCACCGGCGACGCACTCGCGGCCGCCGCGGCTGCCGCACTCGCTGGGCCCGATGCACGACGCGACCTCGCGACACCGCGCGCCAAGGTGATCACCGGCTCTCCCACGATCACCGGCGACGCACTCGCGGCCGCCGCTGCCGCGGCATTGGCTACGGCGAAGGCCGCTGGCGTCCTCCCGGCGCGCGCGCGAGAAATTGCCGGTCCCTCGACAAACAGCGATGACAGGGTCGCGGCGGCGGCACAGACCGCCGGGATCCCCGAACATCGCGCGCGCGAAATCACCGGTCCTCCGACGATCACCGGCGATGCGCTCGTCGAAGCCGCTCGACACGCGGCCGCGAAGGCGGGGCCGGAACGCCAACGTGAGGTCACCGGTGCACCGACGATCACCGGCGACGCGCTCGCCGCTGCCGCGGCTGCCGCTCGGGCCGCCGCGAGTGCGCCGGCGGAGCCGCTGGGACGCCAGCGCGAGGTCACCGGCGCGCCGACGATCACCGGCGATGCGCTCGCCGCCGCCGCAGCCGCCGCTCGAGCCGCTGCCCAGAGGACGCCGGCACCGACGATCACGGGGGATGCACTCGCGAGTGCCGCCGCCGCCGCGCTCGCTGCGGCCGAGGGCGACACGGAGACCGAAACCGAGACCAGCGAAGCGGCGTCGCACGCGACCGATCAGTCCGACGCCGATGACGACCTCGAGGCCGTTCGCAATATCCCGGCGACCGTCCACGAACGGCTGCGCGGCCTCACGCTCGCACAGCAGATCAAGCTCGCTCACCACGGCGAGATGCACGAGCGGATCGTGCTCGAGCGGATGTACGGCAAGAGCGTGTGGGAAGCGCTGCTGCGCAATCCGAAGGTCACGGGACAAGAAGTCGCCCGCGTCGCCCGCATGGGGACGTTGCCGCGACCGCAAATCGAGACGATCGTTGGCAACGGCACGTGGTTGCAAATTCCCGAGGTTCGGCGCGCTCTCCTCGCGAATCACCGCCTGTCGCCCGATCAAGTGATGCGTATCTTGCGGCTCCTGCCCAAGCACGAGCTCAAGCTCGCCGCGATCCAGACCGCGTACCCGATGGCGGTACGCGATGCGGCTCGGCGCATGATGCGCGGCGACTAACGCGCGGTACCGGATTCGTGCCGCGGCTATCGGGCGACTGGCACGACCGCATTCGCCGCGTCATAACGGATCGATGCGGGTCGCGGTCGCGGCGCGCGGGAGCGGCTCGTCGGGGGCGGGCGTCGTCGGCGCGTTGCCGACGTCCTCTCGTCTGCCACCCTTGTCGGTCATCGCGCCATCTTACCTGCACGGCGCCGATGAGCTAGCCTCCGCGCGATGCGACCAGATGGCAGACGCCCCGACCAGCTCCGACCGCTGGAGATCATCACGAACTACCAGAAACACGCCGAAGGTTCGGCGTTGATCAAGCTCGGCGATACGTGGGTGCTGTGCGCCGCGAGTGTCGAGAAAGGCGTTCCGCCATTCTTGGTCGGCAAGAACCAGGGCTGGCTCACCGCCGAATACGCGATGCTGCCTCGCTCGACGCACACGCGGAGCAAGCGCGACCCGGGTGGCCGCGGCAAAGAGATCCAGCGGTTGATCGGACGGTCTCTGCGCGCGGCGGTCGATCTGTCGCATCTCGGCGAGCGAACGATCAACGTCGATTGCGACGTCCTCTCCGCCGACGGCGGCACGCGTTGCGCATCGATCACCGGTGCGTGGATCGCGCTCGCGCTGGCGATCCGCAAGCTCGTCGACACCAAGCAGCTCCCCGACATGAACGCGCTGCGCCCACCGGTCGCGGCGGTCTCGGTCGGGATCGTCGACGGCAGCGTCGTCCTCGATCTCCCGTACATCGAAGACTCGAAAGCGGACGTCGACATGAACGTCGTCGGCGATGAACAAGGCAAGCTGATCGAGATCCAGGGCACCGCCGAGCACGCGACGTTCGATCGCAAGCAGCTCGACGCGATGCTCGATCTCGCGGCCAGCGGCATCAAGCAGCTGTCGCTCGCGCAGCGCAAGGCGGTCGGCGGATGACGCAGAGACCACTGGTGTTCGCGACACGCAATCGCGGCAAGCTCGTCGAGCTTCGCGAGCTCTTGCCGGGCATCGCCGTGCTCTCGATCGACGAGGCCGCGGCCCAGCTCGGCCGCACGATCCCGGATGTCGTCGAAGATGCCGACACGTTCGTCGGCAACGCGATCAAGAAGGCGCGCGAGGTCTCGCAGATCACCGGCTATCCCGCACTCGCCGACGATAGCGGGCTCGAGGTCGACGCGCTCGGGGGCGCGCCCGGCGTGTTCAGCGCACGATACGCCTCGCCCCTCCCCTCATCCGTCTCGGGGGCGGATCACAACGATGCCGCGAACAACACGAAGCTGCTCGGCGCGCTCGCGCAGGTGCCACCGGACAAGCGAACGGCGCGATTCCGGTCGGTGCTAGCGCTCGCGGATGTCGCCGGCCGCCTCGGCGATCAGGTGATCACGACCGAGGGAACCTGCGAAGGCGTCATCCTCGATGCGCCGCGCGGCACCGGCGGGTTTGGCTATGACCCGCTGTTCTACTCGCCCGAGCTCGCGCTCACGTTCGCCGAAGCCGGCATCGGCACGAAGAGCGAGCTCTCGCACCGCGCGCGTGCGATGCGTGCGATGCGACCGAAGCTCCTCGCGTATCTAAAGACCGTCTAACTGGGGTGAATGACGGGGGTCGAACCCGCGACATCCAGGACCACAACCTGGCGCTCTACCAATTGAGCTACATCCACCGTGGGAACTGACTGTCTACCCGAATCGGGGCTCTCCGTAAAGGGTCCATGGAATTTCGCGCTCCGCCAGCGCGTTGCAGGCCCGATGCGAAGCCTGCTCGTGCTGGTGGCCGCCTGCGGCGCGACGACGCCCCGGAGCTCGCCAGCCGTGGACTGGCCTGACGGCTGTTTCATCTATCGGAATGCCGTGGGTCGGGTCATCGAGAGTGATCACGCTCGCTGTTCACTCCCGCGTCGGCCGTATTCGACGTTCAAGCTCGCCAATGCGCTGATCGCGCTCGACGCCGGTGTGCTCGATAACGCCGACTCACCGATGACCTGGGACCCGATAGCGGTTCCCGACGATCCGGACTGGCCCGACGTCTGGAGGCAGCCGCACACGCTGCGCTCCGCCATCGAGGTCTCGGCCGTTCCGCATTTCCGGACCCTCGCGCTCGGTCTCGGAGAAACCCGGATGGCCGCGGGGCTCGCGAAGCTCCACTACGGCAATCAGGCGATGTGCTGCAAGCTCGATCTGTTCTGGCTCGAGGGTGCGTTACGGATCAGCGCAGCGGAGCAGCTAGAGTTTGTCGACGCGCTCGCGCACGGCAAGCTCGCCGTCACGGCGCACGCACAGGAGGTCGTCCGCGACATCAGCGTCATCGCGCGCGAGGATCGTGCCGTGCTGCACGGAAAGACCGGCAGCGGCCACGTCGAGGGCGGGTCGGAAGCGTGGTTGATGTGGCAAGTCGGCTGGGTCGAGCGCGACGGTGCGGTGATTCCGTATGCGTCGTGGCTCGAGACCAAGCTGTCGTTCGAAGATGCACGCGCACTGCGCACGAGGCGCGTGCGCGAGACGCTCGCTGCGCTCGGGGTCATGCCGTCCCCCGCCGCGCCGCACTGATTCAGTTGATCCCGAACGCCTGGTGAGCGATCGCGAGAGCAACGGCGATCGCCACGAGCCCCGGTCCGATCACCTTGAACAACGGATCCGTCGACAACCGCTTGTTCCGGCCCGGATCCGGAATCCTTCCGAACGCGATGAGCGAGACGTAGACAGCCACGCCTCCCATGATCAACTGATCGATCACCCCTTGCCCCGGCGCGCCGCCATGATCTTGACGAACGACTTCGAGCGGATCTCCTCGAGAGAGAGCCCGGTCGCGAGCGCTTCCTGCTCGGTGACCGCGCCGCACGCGATGCCACGCAAGAAGTAGTTGAGGAGGCCCTGCCCGGTCGCCGCGTCGTCGAACACGTCGCCGACGAGCGTTGCCTGCGCGGCCTTGTCGACGAAGTTCTTCAGCCGCTCGCTCGCAGGTGCGAGCCCGTCGAGAAAGAACGCGTAGACCGCGCCGTAACGCGGCACGAGCTGCGCGGGATGGAGATCCCAGCCTTGATAGTAGCCGTTGACGAGCGAGTGGCGCACGTCGTCCGCGTGGAGGCGCCACGCCGAGTACACGGCCGCTTTGTTGTCGCGCTTCTGATCCTCGGTGAGGTTCGCGCCCTTGTGCGGCGCGACCGGCATGATGTTCGTTGCGCCGTCGGAGAGCTGCACGCCCGTGCCGGCGAACGCGACCTTCATCATGTGCTTGGCGAAGTCGCACGCGGGGTGCCGCATCTTCTGATGCGCCGCGGTGATGTCGCAGTTCGCGGTGTAGTCGTAGGTTCCGAAGTGCGCGGCGACGAGCCGGCCCGCGGCAGCGCGATGGAGCCGCGGCAACGCGGAGCGCCCTTGCGGATCGAAGATGCTCTGCGTGGTCTCGACCATGAACTCGACGCGCAGCGAGCCAGGCTCGAGGTCGAGCCGATCTTCGAGGATCTCGAACGCTTCGACGAGCACCTCGACGTCGGTCTTGGTCTGGATCTTCGGCAGCGTGACGACGAAACCCTCGGGCAACCGGCCGTTGGTCGCGCCGAGGAGCTCGGTGAGGAATACGTCGAGCGTGCGCAATGACCGGCCCGCGAGATCGCGAGTGAGCGGCTTGATGCGGATGCCGATGAACGGTGGCAGCGTGCCGGCGATCAGGCCAGCGCCGACCTGCTGCGCGGCGGCGACCGCATGACCGTCTTCCTCGTCATCAGAGCGGTTGCCGTAGCCGTCTTCGAAGTCGATCCGGAAGTCTTCGACCGCTTCGCGCTTCAGCTTCTCGCGAACGCGCTCGAGGACCTTGGGCGCGAGCTCGCCGCGAATGCCGAGCGCCTCGGCAAACGTCGCCGCGTCCGGCGCGTACGTGTCGAGTGCACGCAGCGCGAGCTCGCCGAGCTTCTTCGGCGTCTCGGACGTGAACAGGTGTGCGCCACCGTAGACGGTGTGCACCGCTTGCCGCGCACCGGAATCACCGGGATAGCGGCGCAAGAATCGACCTTGCGCGCGATGAACGCGATCGAGCACTTTTTCGAGCTTCTTTTCGGGTAGCGAGCTCCGTACCGACATGGTCGGCGTTGTATCGCAGTCGGGGCTTGGGGCCAACCTCCGCGGCCCGAACGTGAGTCGTCACTCCGTCGACGATTGCGGAGACTGCACGCGCATTTCAGCAGCTTAGCCGGCTCGGCGAGCTTCAACGCGTGACTCGCGGACGGCAATCAAGGCCTCGTGCCGATCCGGCGCAACACACGATCGACGTCGGCTTCGCACACGACGGACAGAATTCGTACGTCGTCCCTGATCGGCCGTGATCACTTCGGAGGCGACGAGCCTTCGTCGCCCGCGTCGGGCTCGCCGGGCTTGTTCACGATCACGGCAGGCGGCAGCGGAGGCTTCGCTTCGAGCTTCGGCGCATCGGACCGCGCTTGGAACGGCGAGTCCTCCTCGACAATGACGGCCGGTGGCGGAATCGTCGAGCGTTTGGATTCGCCCGCGGCGAACGACCTCGGGATTCCCATCGGCGGCGGCGCGGTGCGTGGCTTGGTCCGCGGCGACTCGATCGCGATCGGCGGCGGGCGCGTCGAACCGCTCCGCGATTCGGTCATCGGCATCGGCACCGCGGCGCGTGGCGGAAGCTCGGCTTCGACAGGTTTCTTGTCGACGATCACCGCCGGCCGACTTGGAACGCGGTCCTCGCTCTTGGCTTCGTTGCCTCCGAGCTTGAGCGGCGCGAACAGCTCGCGCGCGTGAGGAGGCAGCTTCTCGAACGCCTTGACGAGCTCCGCGGTCGAGACAAACAGCTCTTCGCGGCGGTTGCCGCCGAGCGGACGCCGCAGCACGAGCTCGCCGGGGCTGCGCGAGTGCTGCGCGATCTGTTGCACGGTCGGTGCGATCGCCAGGATCAGCCGCTCGGCGAGGACCCGCGGGTGCCCGTGATCGATGAGCGACTTGCCATCGATCTCGACGGAGACAAGCCCGTTGCGAGTCTCCTCGAGCGCACGTGTTGCTGCTTCGAGCTTCTCGGCGAGCGAACGCAAGCCCGGCCGATCGCGCTCTTCGATCGCGACATCTCGGCTGCCGCCGCTGCCGGTCGGCTCGATCGTGACCTCGCCTTTTTGCAGCATGACCTCGAAGCCCGCGTTGCCCTCGGTGCCCGAACGCAGGCTGACCTTCACGGTCGCGCCGACAGAGATCCGGACGATCTGATAGCGGCCGAGCTTGAGCGGGACTTTCTTGTCCGATTTCTTGAGCCACCCGCCGGCTTCGTTCGCGTGGACCTCGACGCCTTCGGCGATCCGATCGACGCGCAGGTCGAGCCCGAGCAGTGAATTCGCTGGGATGTCGAGCGACAGCACGGCTTCGACGCCGAAGCTCGTCTTCTGGCGCATCGTCGCTTTCGGCGCGGCGCCATTCCAGACGACCTCGAGCTCGATCGCTGCGCCGGGGAGATCGTGCGTTCGCAACAGCTTGTCGACGATGTCCTTCGCGCGAGCACGGAGCCGCAGATCTTCTTTGTCGAGCTCCTCGCGTTCGGCAGCGAGCGCGCTCTTGACCTGGCTGGTCTCGCGCTCGACGGCGCCCTTGATCGCAGACACGATCGAGGTCGCACATCGACCGACGGGTGCGGAGGCTTGCTCTTTGGCGACGGGGCCAACGAGGTCGACGGCGCGCTTTCCAAGGTCGTCGACTGCGGCGATCACTGCAGCCGTCTCGGTCTCGCGGATGCGCCGGCGCTCGACCGTCGATGCGAGGCTCAGCTCCGACTCCGCCATCACGACCGCGCTATCGATCACCTCGCGCAGAAACGCCAAGAAATCGTAGTCGAGATCCGACTCCGCTGAATCGCCGAACAGGTAGTTCATACGCCGCCCCTTTTCGAGGTGGATGATAACTCACGCGGTGTTACCGCGTCGGGGAGAACGGCCACGACCTGCTAACCGCCCGAATCAAGGCCCTCGATCAAGCTGCGAGACGGTGATCTACGAGCCCGAGGAGGCCCCGGGCTCGGTCTTGGACCGTCGCGAGTCGCGCGAGCGCGATCTGACCGAGCGTGTCTTGGTCGAGGACCCCGTAACGCGCCAGCACGGCGTCATCGAGTCCTGCGATGGGTGGCATCTTCGGCGAGACCTCGCGAGCGAGCTTGTCGAGCCGCGCTGCGACTGCGCGATGGACTGTCTCGCCGCCTTGGTCGATCGCCCATTCGAGCACGGCCCACGCGAGCTCGGCATGACCTTGTTCCTCGCGTGCGATCATGTCGAGCGTCGCTCGCATCGCGGGCTCTTCGCAGCGGCTCGCCGAACGCGCCGCGACATCGGCGGCCATCCCTTCGGCGAGACAGCCATCGACGAGCGACCCGACCGCCAGCCGCCTGAGATCGATCGTCTCCGCGCGGGTCGTCGCGAGCTCGACGATCGGACCTGCACGATGCGTCTGCCCGGTGATCGCGCTCGCGATCGCGTAACAGCGTTGCGCATGACGGATCTCCTCGAGCGCTGCGCGATGCGACCATTCGAGAAGCCGCGCCGGTGCACCGAGTGCCGCGAGGTGAAGGCTGAGCTGAGAGAATGCGGCGATCGACGCGTGCTCCATGCGCGCCGTCAGCAGCCACAGATCACCGAGCACCGCCTGTTCCTGCGGTGCGAGGCTGCCTTGCAGCGTCACGGCGCCGTCGGTCCAGCCGGCGCCCTCGGCTCGCTCCGGCAGCCGCGCGCGATTGCGGATCCGCAACACGCGGCCTTTGCTGTTGTGGCCGCCGTCGCTCATGCTCGAAATTAGCCACATCAGGAGCCATGGCCAGACCATCAGGCCGAGCCCAAACACGAACGCGATCGCGCGCCCGATGCCTACCGTGAAGCGGCCGAGCTTGGCTCCGGCTCGATGCGCCATGTCAGGATTCGCGTCCCGCGCCACCGGGATCGGAGGCGCTGGCCGCGTCGGGAACATGACCGAGCGCAGGAGCTTGTATCCGAGGTAGGTCGAGACGACGGCTAGAAACAGGACGAAGACGATGACGCCACCCATGCGTCGATCGTACTCCTCCGGCTAGCTTCCGCGATAGGTCGAGAAGCTGTACGGGCTGAGCAGCAGCGGCACGTGATAGTGCTGCGCGCCGTCGACGACGACGAACTGGATCTCGACGACCGGAAAGAACCCGGTGACGCCGAGCGCCGCGAAGTATGCGGCGGTCTGAAATCGAATCCGATAGGTTCCCGGCGTCACCGGACCGGCCGGCGTCAGGGTGCGAAGTCGGCCGTCATCGTCGGTGATGCCGCCACCGACGAGCTTCCAGATCGGGCCGTCGGCGCGCTCGAGCTCGATCGCGATCGCACGGCCTGGTTTGCCAAGAGACGTGTCGAGGACGTGTGTCGTGATCATGCGAGCTCCTCGACGAGCTTACCGAGCCGCAATCGCGTGATCTTTGCCTGCTCCTCGGCGGCTGTGCGGAGCTCCTCGGGCCGCGTCCGCGCGAGCCGGCGCGTCAGATCCGCGAGCATCGCGTCTGCGGCACGGCCCGCGGCGCACACGATGAAGATGAACCCGAACTTGTCGGCGTACTGCTGGTTGGCCTCGGCGAGCGACGCAAGCGTGGCGGCGGTGCCGGCGGCGGCCGCGGCTTGTTCCGACGTCGACCACGTGGCCGTCGCGGCATCGTGAGGTTTCGCGTCGCCGATCTTCGGATGCGAGGCAAACGCGTCGAGGAAATCGGCCTCGCCGAGCGACCACCACGTGCGTTCCGCGATGCGCAGCAGCGCCGCGGCATCTTCGAATGGGCGCGCCGCGGTCATCGCTTCCACCCATCGCGAGGCGCCGCAGCAGCGACGGAACGCCGCCTGCGCATCGCCGGACGACAGCGCGTTCAAGTTCGCGATCGCCTTCGCATCCTGCGGCTCGAGCGTGCCGTACGCGCGCAGCCGAGCGACGCCACCGCACGGAAACACCGAGAGTCGCAGATGCGTGACCCGTCCGATCCGACGGAGCTCGCGATCGAACACGTGGCGCGTGTGCGCCTGCACCGGCGACTCGACGAGCGTGCGCCAGCCTGTGAGCTTGTCGGCCGGCGTACCCGACGCGTGCACGCCCTCGACGGCGACGAGCGCGGGCGCATTGCCTTTGAAGTGACTCGTATCGATCTCGAGCTGATCGATCGTCCCCGCGGTTGCGAGCCTCACGATCGCCCACTCGTTGCCGGGCCCGCGCCTCCGCCGGGTCTCCCAACCATCGGCCATGCTGCGCGACGGCCCCGGCTTGATCAGATTATTGCGCGAGCCGAAGAACATGTCGCTGCAGCTCTCGACGACCGCGCCGTTCTCGAGTGCCGCGAGATCGATCCGTCCGAGCTCGGCGGGATCGAGGCGTCCGAGCGCGCGCAGGCGTTCCCAGCGCGGCACGACCTGCCCGTGAATGCGGAGCCGCGCGACGCCGCCGTCCGGAAAGATGTCGAGACGCACGTGCGTGAACCGCTTCGTCGCGTCGATCGCGAACACGTTCTTCGAATCGCCCGCGAGCTGAGACCGCACGAGGATCGGCGTCCATTCGACGCTGTCGAGGGCGCGGAGATCGAGCGCGTCGAAGATCTCGCACGCGTAGATCGCGCAGGCGTCGGGATAGTTGCCTTTGAAATGCGCGGTATCGACGACGACACCGTGGATGATGCCGGGCAGGCCGAGCCGCACCACGCACCAGTCATGGATGTCGCTGTCGCGCGCCGGCGCAACGCCGTCGGCGGGTCGATAGCGCCGGGTCTCCCAACCGTCCATCCACTTTCCGCGATCGGTGTACGCGTGCTCCTTCCACTCGGCGGCGTGTGGACGGAGCAAGCTCTCTTTCTCCGCGAAGAACTCGTCGTTGCACGCGATGGCGGCGCCGCCGACGGTCTCGCTCGCGAGATCGGGAAGCTCGAGGAACGTAGGATCGCTCATGTCAGATCAAAGCTCCCAGATCGGTGGCGAGCGAAAGGCCGCGTTCGGCGATCTTGTGCCCGCGCAGGTAGGTTGCAGCAATCGCGCCGCGCACGGTCTCGCCCGCGTACGGCGTGACCTTGTGACGATGCTGGACGAGCTCGGGCGTGATCCTCGTGTACTCGGTATCGGCGAACACGACGAGATCGGCGTCGTAGCCGGCGGCGATCGCGCCCTTCGTGCCGGTCAGCCGCGCGAGCCGCGCCGGCCCCGCACACATCCAGCGCACGACATCGACGAGCGTATGCCCGCGGCGCGAAGCCTCGGTCCACACGATCGGCAGCGCGAGCTGCAGCCCCGCGACGCCGCCCCACGCATCGATGAAGTCACCGGCCTCGAGCGCTTTCAAGCTCGGGCTGCACGGCGAGTGATCCGAAGCGACGAGCTCGAGCACGCCCTCGGCGAGCGCGGCCCACAGTGCTTCGCGATTCGCCGCGTCGCGGATCGGCGGCGCGCACTTGAACGGCGTCGCACCGTCTGGAATTTGCTCGGCGGTGAAGTGCAGGTAGTGCGGGCACGTCTCGGCGGTGAGCGGCAGGCCTTCGGCGCGCGCGGCGCGGAGCAGCGGAATCGCGGTCGCCGCGGAGTGATGCACGATGTGCGTGCGCGCGCCGGTCGATCGACACAGCCGCATCACGAGCTCGATCGCTTGTTCCTCCGCCGCCGGCGGCCGCGACGCGAGATACGTCGCGTAGCGACGAGGATCGGCATCGCCGAGACGCGCGGTCGCCGCGTCGATCGGACCCGCGACCTCCGCGTGAACGAGCAGCGGCGCGCCAAGCCCCGCGAGGATCTGCATCGCCGGTGCGAGCTCGGTCTCGCCGACCCAGCCGAACTCCGCGACGCCCGAATCGACGAGAAAACATTTGAATCCGCGCACGCCGTCGGTGACGAGCCCCGCGAGCTCGCGCTGATTGCCCGGCACGACGCCTCCCCAGAACCCGACGTCGACCGAACACTGCCCCTTCGCCGCGGCGCGCTTGGCAGCAAACGCTTCGCGCGTCGTCGTCGGCGGGATCGAGTTGAGAGGCATGTCGACGAGTGTCGTCACGCCGCCGACCGCGGCCGCGCGCGTCGCCGTCGCGAAACCCTCCCACTCGGTGCGTCCCGGCTCGTTGAGGTGCACGTGCGTATCGACAATGCCCGGCAACACCGCGAGCTCGCCGACATCATCGAGCCGCGTTCCCGCGGGAACGTCATCCCACGCGGCGACCCGCTCGATCTTTCCGCCGCGCACGTGGATCGCCGCGGGCGCGATGCCGCCTCCGGTCACGACTCGCTGCGAACGCACGACGAACAACGGCTCAGTCACGGGCACCGAGTATAGGCCATGATCGGCGGGCGAACGGACGCACCAACGTATCGGAATCCAGGTCCGCGGCGAGCGCTCGCATCGACACCGTCGCAGATGTATCCTCGACGAATGTCTCGGCGAACCGTGGTCGAGCGAAAGCCCAAGGTGATTCGGAACCCGAAGGCCAAAGCGAAGCCGCATGCCAGAGCGACCTCGGCGGCGAGGGCGAACGCGAAGGCGAAGGCGAGGGCGAAGTCGAAAACGAGCGCGAAGTCGACATCGAAAGCAGAGGCGAAGGCGAAGGCGAACTCGAAGTCGACATCGAAAGCACAGGCGAAGACGAGCGCGAAGTCGAAGTCGACATCGAAAGCAGAGGCGAAGGCGAACGCGAAGCGTTCTCCGCTGGCGGCTGCTTGGCTCGCTGTCGAGAAGAAGCGTCCGCACGGTGAATATTCGGCCGATCTCGAGCCTCGCGCGGGGCTCGCATATCCAGACTTCGATCTCGCGCCGCTGTGTCCGCCGGAATACACGAAGCTGGTTCGCGAGCTTGGCTATCGTTGGGTGAGCGGGCTCGGATTCCTGCCCCCGCGCTGGATCAAATCCGAATCGATGGCGATCGGCGCCTCGGGCCGGGCGTGGCAAGACGTCGTCAACGAACGCGAAGCGGGAACACACGTCTATCAGTTCGCGATGTTCGCGTCTGCCGACCTCGGCGACACGAATGGCTTCGCATTCGGACCGAGCGACGAAGGCGACGAGATCGTCGTCTGGAACATCGAAGATAGCTTGGCCGAGTCCGAGCTCGGCGCGTTCGAGACGTGGCTGGCCGGCGAGATCCGGCGGCTCGCGACCTCGCGAGGTGACGAAGACGAAGACGAAGACGAAGACGACGCTGACGCCGGTGATCCGCTCTGTCTCCTCGCCGAGTAGTTGCCGAGCGCTGTGACGTAGAATCTCCGCATGACCAAGTCGGTGCTCGCAGCATTCGAGCGCGACATCACGGAGCTCGAGCTCGGCTCGCGCAAGATC
>JAQBQF010000279.1 GCA_028287115.1 Myxococcales bacterium | reverse complement strand
GGCGTTCGTGCTCGGTCAGATCGTCAAGCCCGCTATCGACGCCCTCCTCAACTACTTCAGTCTCGCGGTGCAATATCTCCAGTTCGTCGAAGGCGCCTCGAGCGGGCTCGTGTTCCTGACGCTGTTCGGCGTGATCTTGTTCCTCGTGTTCAACCTCGCGGCGTTGATCGTCTCGATGTCGTTCTTCCTCGGCAAGAGCCAGAAGATCTTCCAGCAAAAGTTCAACGATGGGGTTCCGGTCGCGACCCACAAGCGGTTCTTCACGTGGGGCCTTCCATCCGTGCTGCTCGTGCAGGTCTTCCCGTGGCTGTTCGTCGTGATCGCCGAGAAGATCCTGCACGAGATCAACGCGCGCCTGCTCGACGGTGTGACCGATGCGGACAAGGTTCCGTGGGGCAAGATCATGCTCGCCGGTCCCGTGTTCCTCGTCGTCGGCTTCGTGCTGCTGTTCTGGGCCGCGCGCGGGATGAAGGCGATCGGGTTCTTGTTCGGCTACAAGGTGAAGCTGACGCCGGCACCTGAACCGACGCCCGCGTCACCCGCCGAAGCCGTCTGATCAGTACGGCGCGCCGCCCGAGTTTCCGCCCGGGCCGTAGTCGCAGACGATCGAGCTCGGGTACGCGAGCGCCGGACAGTTTTGCAGCGCGCATCCGACGTGCGTCGTCGTGCGCCAGACGATCTGAGTGTAGTGACCGCAGTTGTTCGACGGGCACGTATTCGGATACGTGAAGTTCTGCTTCTCCGCAGCCCAGAGAGTGACCGCGGCCATCGCGGTGGCGGTACCTCCCGATGCGTAGATGTTCTCGCCGATGTAGGGGTACGGCGCGACCACGCCGACGCGATTCGGATCGTGATCGATGAGGCCCATCGGAGCTTGCGTGTCCTGGCACATCGCCGCCCACGCCGCCGCATAGGACGCGAGGTTCGGATCCCATTGCAGCGGCGGTAGCGGACCTGCCGCGATCCCCGTCGTGTCGACCATGGCGCGAACCTGATTGTGATAGAGCGTCATCCCCGCGAGCGAAGCGGGCTCGCCGACACCGCCCGGCACATCGGTGATCGCGCCGTCGCGCGTCGTGTGGTTGCCGTCCTGAGTGCCGTTATTCGCAGCGTCGATGTCCGCGTTTCCGCTGTTGCATGCGCAGAGCACGATCAACGTGAACGACTTCGAATTGAAATAAGTCCAATTGACAGCCGCCATCACACGAGAGTACTCCGATCAGCGGAGGCTCAGCACACAGCAGAACGAAACGACAGCTCCGACGGATGCAGGGAAGCCAGTGAGACACTGGCACAGCCCCCGCTACTGTGACCGAGGACGACGCAGCACGGCTTTAGGCCAGCCACTGGGAAACTGGGAAGGCGCTGCGAAGGACGATTCGGAAGTCAGGACACCTCACCGTCGAGATCTCGGGATGGAGAAGCCGCTGTCGGCGTCGTCATCCCGCGTTACGTGGGGTGACAATGACTGCCAAGCGCTACATATCCGTGCTCGTGTGCCTGCTCGCTCTCGCGAGCGTGGCGCGCGCGGATTCCGATGGCGAGACGATCGTCATCGTCGGTCACGCGTCCGATCCGGATGATGCACCGGCCGCACGCGATCGCGATCGCGCTCTCGGTGACGCGCCGTTCGTCACGATCATTCATGCGGACGATCACCCGGCGACCGCATCGGTGGCCGATGCGATCGGCTCGACCGTCGGTGCGCAGACGCGCTCGCTGGGCGGTCTCGGCGCGTACGAATCGGTAACGGTCCGCGGTGCGGCACCGGGCCACACGGTCGTCCTGATCGATGGTGTGCCGCTCGCGCGGATCGCGGCGGTGACGACGGATCTCGGGCGCTTCGCGCTCGATGCGTTCGGTGAGGTCGAGCTGTATCGCGGCGGCGTGCCGATCGAGCTCGGTGGTGCAGGCGTCGGTGGTGCGCTGAATCTGGTGACGCGGCTCGGACGCGGTGAGCGTGGCGAGCGGTTTCGGATCTCGATCGGCAGCGGCTCGTTCGGCGCGCGCCATCTACGGTTTCATTACGGCGACTCGCATTTCGGCGGGCGTCTGTTGTCCGCGACGACGATCGGCTACCAAGGCGCGACCGGCGAGTACACGTACTTCAACGACGGTGGCACGCCGCTCAATCCGAACGATGACAGCTATCAGGCGCGTCGGAACAACGGCTTCGATCAGATCGACGCGGCGAGCCGGATCGGCGCCACCGATCGGAGCGCGGCCGGTGGCCTCCGGATCGCGTGGAAGCACCAAGGATTGCCCGGCAGCATGGCGCAACCGGCGATCGCGGCCTCGCTCGCGACGCTCGATGTGATCGCGGATGCACGCGGTGACCTCGCGGTCGGGCCTGTCATCGCACGCGAGCTCGGCTACGCGCTCGTCGAGCTCCAACAGTTGCGCGATCCGATGGCCGAGCTCGGCCTCGGGGCACAGGATCGCGACTACCGCACGCTCTCGGGTGGCGCTTCGTCGACGTGGATCGCCGCGCTCGGCCGTCATCGCGGCACCGCCGGCCTCGAGATCCGTGCGGATCACTTTCGCGATTCGGACCGCACGGGTACCCGCAGCGCGCTCGCCGGAAGTCGGATCGGCGGCGCGGTGCTCGGCGCGTTCGATCTCGCGCTCGATCGCGCGCAGACGATCGTCGTCACGCCGGCGGTGCGTCTCGAGGCGGTCCGCACCGAACCGACACCGATGACCCTTGGCCCCGGCGCACTCGTCGCGATTCCCGCCCGCTGGGACGCGATTCCGAGCCCGCGCCTGACCGCGCGCGCCGCGGTGCGCGACGAC
>JAQBQF010000107.1 GCA_028287115.1 Myxococcales bacterium | reverse complement strand
AACGTCTCTTGGACCGGTGCCACGACGACGCAGCATGATCCTCCGGATCCATTCCGGATACCCCTCGCGACAACTCCCTAAATTCCGGAATGCCGTCGAGGGCTTGCGCCTATCTGATCGGCATTGGTATTAGGCCGTATTAGGCCACGCCAAGCGACTCCGATTCGAGTCACTTCTCGTCGGCACAACGCAACAGCACGGCGATCCGAGTTGCGCCCTCGCCATCTGGGGCGATGGTCAGCGCTTCGACATCACAACGCGGGAGCAGCGATCGGCCACTGTCCCAGATCTCCGTTCCGCAAACGCTCACGTTGGTTCCCTCGAGAAGCTGGTAGACGACCGAGTCGCCAGGGATCGATTTGTGGGGTCGGAGTAGATCGCCGCGGAACGTCCTCGATGCGGACATGAGATCGACGCGCAGACGCCTCTCTGGCCCCTTCTCGAAGGCGAAAGATGCTTGGGCGAGCTTCCGCGTCTCGGTGGGCTTCAAACGGTTCCGGAGAATCACGACTGCGATCGGTTCGGGGGTCGTTCCTGCGATGCGGAGCAGGACAGCCTCGCGAGACGCTTGGTATCGCTCGCGCAGTTGGTCCATTGCCGTAAGCGATACTCCGGCTTGATCTAGGTCGGACTGAAACTCGGGATACGGAAGCAGGAATTCCGACGCAGCAACGTCGCAGAGAACTTCGAGTTCATCGTCGGGGTCCGGCCGACTGCGCGATGCTCCACGATAATGAATCGTCTCGTAAGCGTCGGCGAAAAGCGTGTGAGCGATCTCGTGACAGATCGAGAAGCGTCGCCGGGTAGGAGCCGGCAGCGGGTTCCAAACGATCTCAAGCGATCGGTCGGGGCGCGGTCGAATGAGAGCGTCATGATCGAGTGTCGCGGGACCCTCGACAACATGGATGCCCCGCAAGCTGGCTAGCACTTCGGGATCGAATGGAGGTCCGGTCCAGCCGAGGCTTCGCGCGTCCCGCACGATTGCGCGTGCCTTCAGGCGAACGGCGGCCTCCGCGCTCGCGGCGGTTGGATACTCGGCTCGAAGCGCTTTGATCGCTCGCTGCGACGCGCTCGCTCTAGTCCCGCTTCTTACGTCTCGGTTCATCGATGCCGCTCACGCTGCTTTTTAGTGATCGCAGCAGATACTCGAAGTCCTGTTTGGTTTCGGGACGGTCTCCACGGAATTGCGCGTTCGCAAGCCAGAACACGATGTCCTGATCGAGAGGATCGCCGGACTTACGTCGATCGTCCATGAGTTCGCGAAGGCCCGATGGAAGGTCGGAAGGGATCTCGCCTCTCGCGCGCGTCTTTGGTTCTTCGAGTAGATCTGCCAACGTTGTTCCGAGCGCCTTCGCGATCGCCAGCAACACAACCAACGTCGGGTTAACGTCCTCGCCGTTTTCTAGCTGGGAGATATAGCCCTTCGAGATTTCGATCTCGGCACCGAGATCTCCAAGGCTCATCCCCTTCGCTTGGCGAAGCGCGCGGATGCGAGCCCCAAGGCTGGAAACGTCTCGCTTCATGCGCTCTTAGGCTACCACGCGCTGGTTCTCCAGGAGTGAACGGTTGTGGCACGCGTTTGCCATCACTTGACAGAACGTCCGCTTGACCTCATAGATCAAGGTGTTCTCCCAGAGTAAACGATTTCGCGTTTCGTTCTCTGGCCTAACCAACCAACCAACAAGAACTGAGGACACCATGACCCAGCCCGACAAACCCGACAAGCCCGACGACAAGGTCCACCCGATCACCTACTTCGTGAACGGCGAGGAGGAGCACACCACCGAAAAGGAACTCTCGGTCGCGACCATCCTCGAGAAGGCAGGGTTCACACCGGCCTCGGACTACACGCTCACCGGAGAGAATCCGCCGCGCGACTTCGATAGCCGATACCAAGAGGCCGTGCACATGCATCAGAACGAGCGCTTCACCGCCCGTTTCAAGGGCCCGACCCCGACGTCGTAGTACTGCCATGACAAGCCAAGACTTCGAGACCTACGTGAACGCGGCCGGCTACGCGACGCGAACCGCACCTGCGGGCTCGGGATCGTATTTGGTCCTTACGGTCTTGGTGCCATCAGGTTCGAACAAGGGGAAGAGCTGCGAGGTCGCGGTCAAGCGATCCGATGCCAACCCTTGGGTTCCGGAATCCGCCGTTCACGTCAAACCGCATTTGGTGCCGATGGGGCAGCAGTCCTCGCAAAACAGCGAGCTCGGCGGCGAGTGGCAGTACCTGAGCCGCAGGTTCGAGCGGCCGCCCACGCCGAAGGCATTCCTCGCTCATCTCTTCACAGTGCTAGGTGAAACATGAACGGCTACCAGAGTACCGACTTCAAGAGCGTCGAACTTTCCGTCGCGCTCACGAGCGAGCTCGACGATCGTTTGGTCGGACACCTCGACAAGGGACCGCACCAAGAAGATCTCACGTTCGCTTATTGGAAGCCGAGTCGCGGAGGAACGCGATACACGGCAATTATCTCGCAGCTCAACCTGCCGACAGAAGGCGAACGGATCCTGCAGGGCAATGTTGCCTTCACCGAGCCGTACCTCGCCCGTGTTCTCGCGGAGCAGCCTCCTGGTTGCGGCATCGCACTGCTTCACAGCCATCTCGGACCTGGGTGGCAGGGCATGAGCGACGACGACGTTGTCGCCGAGAAGGATCGGCTCGCTGGTGTAGTCGCCAGCACGAGCGGCCTCCCGTTGCTCGGACTCACGTGGGGCACCGACGGAACGTGGAGTGCGCGGTTTTGGCTTCGAGCAGGCCGCCATCAATATGAACGTCGCTGGGTCACCAGCGTCCGGTCAGTCGGGCGCCGGCTCGCGATGAGTTTCCATCCCAAGCTTCGTCCGGCCTCCGCGCCATCCGATGCTCAAGTCGCGACCGTCTCGGTGTGGGGTGAGCGCTCGCAACAGGACCTCGCTCGCACGCATGTCGGGATCGTGGGAAACGGAAGTGTCGGCTCCATCATCGCAGAGGCGTTGAGCCGCACGGGGATCGAGAGGGTCACGCTGATCGATGCTGACAAGATCGAAGCGCGAAACCTCGACCGAACGCTCGGCGCGGTGCGAGCGGATGCTGACGCAAGAACGCCGAAAGTGGAGGTGTCGAAGCGCCTCATCGATCAGACGCACACAAGCGTCGACTTCGAAGCGCGCGCGGTTCCTCACTCGCTGCTCGACGAGACCGGGATGGCCGCCGCCCTCGACTGCGACATGTTGATGTGTTGCGTCGATCGGCCGTGGCCTCGCCACGTGCTTAACGTGATCGCTTATTCGCACCTGATTCCCGTTGTCGATGGAGGAATTCTCGCTCGTGTGTCCGAGTCCGGGCGGCTTCTCCATGTCGACTGGCGCATCCATACGGTCGGCCCTGGACGCGCATGCCTCTACTGCATCGACGCCATTCGGCGCAGCGACGTAGCACTTGATCGTGACGGCAAGCTAGACGATCCAGACTACGTCAAGGGCCTCAGCGCCGCGGATCGCGAACGATACGGTCGGAGGAACGTCTTCGCGTTCAGTCTAAGCGTCGCCTCACACCAAGTTCTGCAGCTCGTCGGACTCGTCACCGGCAACGCCCGAATCGGCGGCAATGGGGCGCAGACCTATCACGCCTTTCCTGGCGTGATGGACGTTGAAGCGAACCCAACCTGTCACGAGGACTGCGACATCGCGTCGCTAACGGCGATCGCGCACGAAAACATCATCAGCTAGACGCTCAACCCAATGCCTCGAACAGGAAGGACACCTCATGGCTAAGTATCTCCGCAACAGTGGTCGCTCATGGCTTGCGTCGGATGGTGCGGCACTTCGCCGACTCGCTGCGCAGAACACCCCTACGCGTGTGATCGGGCTGCAGCTCGGGCGGTCCGAGGCCGCCGTCCGCACGAAGGCATCGGACTTGAATGTGTCCCTCAAACCGACGAATCAGTCGCCGTACGGCACCGGCGGGAAGAAGAGGTAAACGTGAAATACCTCGACTACGATCTGGATGCCGACGCCGGTGACGTCGTCGTGGTCGAGCTCAGCCGTGCTGCGAACGTGCGGCTACTCGATTCGAGCAACTTCAGCCGGTATCGTCACGGACAGCGCCACGAATACATCGGCGGACTCGCGAGGGTTTCGCCGGTGCGCTTGTCCGTGCCGCGCGACGGTCACTGGCACCTGGTCGTCGACCTCGGTGGCTACGCCGGAAACGTACGCGCCTCGGTGTCGGTCATTCGAGGCTGAACTCCGCCGGCGTGCCGTCGGCATCAGTGCTCCAGGCGAGCGAAGACCTCAGGCGCTGACCTCATGCAGAACGCGCGGGATCGTCGCGAGCGCAACTTCAAAGTTGACAGAGCCACGAACGAGGCGACGATGGACGGCGATCAGGACTGTTATTGAAGGTGGCCCGGTGACCCGCGCACGCAAGAAACCAATTCGAAAGCTGAAGCAGGCACCCGCCCAGAAAGTCTCCGCAGCGCGGAGACAATCGGCACTTGTCGCGAGTCCTTCGGAGCCGGTCGACCTACCGGATGAGAAAGAGATAGCGGCCATCGCGAGTGACCTCGAGACGCTGATCGATTCGTCGAGGCAGGAGGTCGTGTCTGCTGCCAACGCCGCGCTGACCACGCTCTACTGGCAACTTGGTCAACGCGTGTTGTCGATCCTCGACGGACGTCGCGCCGATTATGGCGCGCATGTGATAACCGCGCTCGGACGAAGGCTTTCGGCACGTCACGGTCGCGGGTTCGACGAGAAGTCCCTTCGACACATGCTCCGTTTCGCCCATGCGTTCCCCGACGCCGAGATCGTCTCCACACTGCGGAGACATTTGTCCTGGAGTCATTTCAAGCAGCTGGTCTACGTCGCGGACCCGGTCAAGCGAGACTTCTACGCCGAGATGTGTCGCATCGAAGGTTGGAGCACGCGCTTGTTGGCCCAGAAGATGGACGGGATGCTCTACGAGCGAACCGCGCTTTCGAAAAAGCCTGAAAAGCTCATTCGGCAGGAGATCGCTGTGCTTCGCGACAAGGGCGACCTCACACCCGCGCTCGTACTTCAGGACCCGTACATGCTCGATTTTCTCGGTCTCGCGGACACGTACAGCGAGAACGATCTCGAGTCCGCCATTCTTCGCGAGATCGAGCGCTTCCTCCTCGAACTCGGAGCTGGCTTTGCGTTCGTCGAACGCCAGAAGCGCATCGTGCTCGACGGAGATGATTTCTACATCGACCTTCTGTTCTTCCATCGGCGCATGCGCCGACTCGTGGTGATCGAGCTCAAGATCGATGACTTCAAGCCGGCCTACTCCGGTCAGTTGGAGCTGTATCTTCGCTGGCTGGATCGCCATGAACGACAACCATCCGAAGAAGCTCCGATCGGGATCATTCTCTGCGCGGGGAAGAAGCGCGAGACCGTCGAGTACCTCGACCTCGACGCACGCGGGATCCACGTTGCCGAGTACCTCACGGAGTTGCCTCCGCGCGAGGTTCTAGAAGATCGACTGCATCGTGCGATCGAGGCGGCGCGAAAGCGGCTTCTCGATCCCGCCTCCGGCGACGAACGAGTGACGCGTCGACGAGAAGACCGATGAGCGTCGCCGGAGGGTGGGATCCGCTCGACGGTGACCTGTTCGTCGTTGATGCGCAGCCTAGCGAGGCGCGATCGACGAGCATCGTCGTGAACCACGGTACGGCTCATCGTTCGTGCGGCATTGCCCACAATAACTCTGCGCTCCATCAGGGGTAGCCTCCGAAACACGCGCGTCGGTTTGACCGAACGCATCGGGATAGTCGTAGAACACGTGCTCGCGGCCGTCCTTCGACGAACAGCGTGGACACGACTTCAATTTCTTGTCTTCGGAGTACTGGCTACGGTTAAGCGGGCGCTTGCATGCGATGCACGGTGTGGTTGTGGTCTCTTTTCCTTTCGCCTTCTTGGCGACGCGTTGTTCGGTGGGCAGAACGATCGAATCCCATCGCTGCGGATCAAGAAGAGCGCTATCGGCCGCGACCTCGGCTCGAGTAACTGCCGCGAGGTGAGGCGTTGCGGCGGTGACTTGAAGGACAAGACGTCCTTTCTCTTCAAAGTGGATGGTGCACTTGTCGCCCGTGCAGTCCACGACGACTCCGGCGCCCCATTCGGGTCTGCCGGTGTGCTTGACGAGATCACCACGCTTCATTGCTCGGACTCCAGTAAACGCTACCACGTGCGAATGAACGGAGATCGCAACCAACAACATCGACACGGCGTCGAAGCTGATCCGACGCGAACGCCGCATCCTCGTCGAAAAATCGCTTCACGAACGCGTGGCAAAATTTTGCCACGGCGCAGCCGATCCACTCGGATCAGTCCGGACGTGTCCGGACGAAGAGACCCGCTAACCCTCCGAGACGACTGCAAGGCCACGCGACTCATGATCGTTTGGCATCGTCTCGGTAGGGTTCGAGTCCCCCCGCTCGCACTTCTGAACCGCATCGAAAGTCTCGATGAACGTCTAGGCCAACTGCTTGCGGATCCGATCCGGCTGTGTGCTCTCGAGACGCGGCCAAGGCGACCATCAACCCGATGATTCAGAGAGTCCGTGCTTTCGTTGCCGCGTTCCCCGCGTGATTGGCAAGAAACTTGACACGGCGCTCCGCTGGCGGACGATGGACTAAATGAGCACCGCGCTAAAACTCACGCCGACGGAAACGGCTCCGCTGAGCTGGGCGCGAATCTGCGAGCTCCACCCAAACGAGTGGGTGTGCTTGCGTGACGTCGAGACTGCCCCCGATGGATCCATCCGTTCGGCGCGTGTGATCGGCCACGATGAATCGATGAGGCAGGCGCTTGTCCAGATCGACCTCCGCCAGCCGAGTGCAGTCGTAGTGCACACGTACGGACGTCCGCTGCATTCCCCCCGCATCGAGATGACGGATGAGATCCGAGACATCGTTCGACCTCGACGGTGATCTGATTATCGTCGATGCTGTGGTCGTAGGCCCGACCGGTCGCGCCAGCGTTCAGCTCGTTCTGGACACCGGCGTCGTCCTCACGACGCTCGTGCCGTCTATCGCGGAGTCGATCGGCTACACCCTGGCCACGGGCATCAAGCCCACTGTAACGCGAACGGCGGCTGCTGATGAGCGCGGCTACCTGGTCCAACTCGTCGAACTCTCAACGCTCGGTGTCGGTGCCCGGCGTGCACATCAACGTGGCTGACCTCGGCTACGGTGTCGACGGCGTGCTCGGGATGAACTTCCTGCTCGACTTCAACATCGAGATCCGTCCCTCTGAACGCCGAATTTTCGTCGAACGCACCGCGCCTTGAACGAGCAACGCTCCGATTACCCGGACGGTGGCCCGCAACCCCGATGCTTCGAACGCGCGTTCTTCGGCCCCCGCATGAGCTCGGGATGAGTCCGGGCGTCCGAAGTTGTCTGGCCGATCTCGAGCAATGTGGTCTAGCGGCGCAGCCGATAGGCGACTTCGACGGCTCGGCGAGCGACGTCCGCTTGCGGTGACAGCCGATCAGGCCGTACCGCTCGCCGCGTTGCCCGACGGTTCCCGAGGCTACTAGGGGAAAGTGTGTGCGCGGCCGGCCGGTGCGCTGTCGTCGCGACGGCTTGCGGGATACCAGCCTCTTAGTTGTTACTTGCCTTCTAACCACGCAGCGGGAACGACGAGCGACGCGGTCTGTGTCGCAGCCGCCGTCAGCTTCACCTGCGTGCACTTGAGCTTCACCGAGCTCGCGACGCGCGGGTCGCCGATCATCGCGCACAGCGTATGCGCGCCCGGGCGCAGGCCCTCGATCGACGCTGCACCTCCCTGGATGCCGCGGCCGAGGATCGGAATGATCTGATCGCCAACTGGGAAGTGGGTGCCATCGCGGAGCTCCTCGATGGTCTGCGGGTCGATCGACAGCTGGATGGCCATCACGCGCCCCATCGGCAGAGGTGCACCCTTCGCCGTCTTGACCGCAACGGCGAGCGTCACGGGACCCGGCGTCGCGTCGATCTCGACGTTCGTCCTCTTGCCGAGCACGACCTCGGCGCGACGCATGTACATGTCGCCAGGACCGCCGCCGCCGCCACCGAGTCTCGGGTACACGATGTACGAACCGGGCGCGAGCGCGTCGAGCACGAACGTGCCATCGGGGCCGGTGCTGACGAAGAAGTTCGACCACATCGCACCGATCGGGTTCGCGAAGATCACGGTGTCGCCGAGCGGCTGTCCGTTGCGCGTGGCCTTGCCCTCCAGACCACTCGTTGCAGCGAGCACGAGATCGAGGGTGACGCTGTCGGGGCTCGCGGGCAGCTGCACGCTCGCGCTGCGGCCGGCGTTCGCCTTGCCGGCAATGATGGTGAGCGAAGCCGGCGGGAAGCCGACGAGCACGAACCTGCCGGCGGCGCCGGTCTCGGTGTCCTTCGCGGCGATGCTCTCGTTCTTGATGTACAGCTCGGCGCCGCCGCCGGTGAGTAGCGCGCCTGCGGCGACGGTCGCGTGCGCGACGGGCGCGCCTTGCTCGTCGAGCACGCGTCCCGAGATCGAGCGACCGGCGTTGACCGCGAGCGTACCGACGTCGGTGTCCTTGCCTTCGGCGATCGTCACTTGCTTGCTCGTGGTGACAAAGCCCGGGCCCGCGACGGTGAGCGTGAACGTGCCCGCCTCGGCGCGGATCGCGAACGCGCCGTCCGTCGTGACGATGGGCAGCGGATTCGTGTTGTCGAGCGAGATCGTGAACGCGGTGGCCGGCTTGCCCTCGGCGAGCTGGACCTTGCCGAGTGCGCGGCCGTCGGCGGGGACGACGATCTTGATCGGCGTCGCGCTCGGCTTCGTGACGACGCCGGTCGACAGTGCGAGCGCCGCCTCGGTCGCGCCGGGTCGCGCGGCGCGCACGCGATAGGAGCCGTCGGGCAGGCCCGCGAAGCGAAATGCACCGCCTTGATCGGTGACCGTCTCCTGCACGCCGCGAACACTCCACGCCGCGCGATCGCCGGTCTCGTCGGGTTCGGCGATCACCTGTGCGTCGCCGATCGGCTCGCCGCTCTTGTCGACGACCGTGCCCGTGATCGCGCCGCTAATGTCCAGCGTCAGTGTGACTTCCTGCTCGCGCTTCGCCGCGAGGTCGGCGGGAACAATCGTGGACGCGGCGCTGTCCCGCCACGAGACGATGTCGACGGCGCGCGGCGAGAGCCCACCAACCGAGAACTTGCCGTTCGCGTCGGTGAACGCCTGTCTGCGTGCGCGCCAGAACACGTAACCGTGCACGACGACACTCACGTCGGCGGCGGCCACCGGCGCTCCGGTCGGATCTTTCACCGTGCCACGCACGATGGCACCCGCGAGCAGGCGTAGCTCCATGCCGCTGCGCGCGTGCTCGCCATCGACCATGAAAGGTGCGCTCGTCGTCGGGGCGTAGTCGCCGGCCGTCGCTGTCACGCGCCACGTGCCGGCGGACAAGGTCGCGATCGAGAACGAGCCGTCCGCGCCGGTGACGACGCCGTCCAGGCGCGGATCGACGACCGGCAGCGCCTCGGAGGCACTCGTGGCAACGACGCGCGCGTTCTCGACGGCCTTGCCGTTCTCGTCGACGACGCGGCCGGCGAGCGCGGCACCGCGTGCGAGCGACAGCGCGGCGTGCTCCGGCGCGTCCGAGCTACCCGACCTCCGGAGCATCATCGCGGCCTGCGCGTAACCCTTCGCGTGGACGACGAGCGGCGACCAGCCGGCGCCGACGCCGGTGAGCTTCGCGATGCCGTCTACGTTCGTTGCCGCCTTCCACGTCAGGCCCGAGAGCCAGGAGCGCAGCTCGACCTCGGCGCCTTTGACCGGTGCGCCGCCGGAGCGCTCCGTGACGGTCACCTCGACCGTGCCGCCCGGGTGCATGCGCAGCGTGACGGGCTCGGGCTTGTCGGAGAGGCGCAGCCGCGCCGGGCCGGCGTAGCGATCTCCGACGGTCGCCTCGATGCGGTAGTCGCGACGGATCAGGCCCTCGAACACGAAACCGCCGTCGCTCTCGGTCTTGACGACCATAGGCGGGTTCGCGTCGATCGCGACGATCGCGTGCGCGACCGGCGCATCGTGCTCGTCGATCACCTGGCCCTCGAGCCGCAACGCGCCTTTCGGATCGTCGTCATGAATCGTCGGCAGCGCGCGTGCGCTCGCGGCAGGTGCTGCGGGCTCCGCAGGCTTGACCGTACTGTTCGACGGCGTCGTGTTCGCCACCGCCGCGGTTCTCTCCCTGCCGCCGCCGCCCCATAGCCCCACGGCTCGCGTACCGACGATGATCAGGGCGGCGACGACGATAGCGATCAATGCTTTGACTTGCGTACTCACGATTAGGCCTCCTGCGGCCGCGGTGCCGTGCGGCACTGCGGTGGGTACTGGTGCGAGCAAGCCGGCCCACGCGCGGCGATCGTTGCCGTGCTCCGCATCGAGCGCGGCGCGAATTCGATCGAGCGCGTCCTTCAGCCGCGATCGCACGGTCGCGGCAGGGATGCCTTGCGCACGCGCGATCTCCGATGCCGACAGGCCCTCGAAGAAGCGCAAGAGCAGCGTCGAGCGCAGCGGCTCGTGTAGCTCGAGGACAAGGCGATTGATGTGTTGTTGTATCTGCGCGCGCGCGAGCAATTGCTCGGGCGATGGGACGTCCTCGTGCACCGGCACCGCTTGCTCGCGGCGCTCGCGACGCATCCGACCGCGTGCGGCCATGCGTGCAACGTTCCGTGCGACACCGCCGAGCCAAGGACGCAGCGGGCCTTCGCGGTTCGATGGCTTCGCGAGCGCTGCCTCGTAAGTGTCCTGCACGACATCGCCGGCCGCCGCGTCTCCGACGAGCGCGCGCGCCAGGCGCATCAGCCACTCGGTGTGTGCGAGCAGCTCTTCTGCCGTCGGTGCGGAATCCGCCATGCGCTACCATGTTGCCGGCACCGCGCGAAGTGTTGGCGGGTTTCGGGTTATTGCGGCGGAACGGACAGGTAGCCGCGCATGCAGCGGCCCGATATCGCGTCTTTTCATCGACGTCGTACTGGAAGACCTTGAGGACGACCGTTCGATTGGAGTCGTCGACGAGCTCGCGGCCGCGATCGCAAAGCGCTATCCCGGCATGCGAGGCTACACGCGTCGCAATCTGTCCGTATGCGGCAGTTCTTCGAGGCGTACCGGGGCCAGAAGAAAGTGTCAGCACTGCTGACACAATGAGGCTTTGCCACGATGCGCTACGCAGAATCATCGACGCCGCAGGATCGTCGGTTGCAGGGGGATCGTCGTCGAAGCGAAGGACGAAGGCGCGGCCCGCGGCTGGGGTCAGCCGTCACCCGTCCGACACCACTCGTGCAATCTGGGTTCGCCGATGTTGTCGACGGATCATGAGGATCGTTGCCGCGTTCGTCGTCATCGCCGGGACCGCCGCCGGAACCAGCCGCATCGCACACGCCTGCGAATGCATTGACCAGGAATCCCAGATCTCGCCGCCGAGTGGCAGCGTGGTCTCGCCGTACCCGACGCTCTACTTCTTCGTGCCGACGAAGGACGACGAGCGAGTCCGGACAGCGGCCCACGATGATCATGGCCATCCTCTCGAAGCCCACGACGAGGTGGTCGTGAAATCGCGGCAAGGGTTCTCGGTCCACAAGATCGTGGTCGCGGCGGCGACCGGTACCATCGTCCTTCGCTGGTCGCAGTGGAGCAGCTGGCTCGAGGCGCGCTACACGATCGGGACGTCGCCCAAGCACGCGCGGGTGATCGGCGTGAGGGACGATAGTGGTTCGTGGGCGTGCGGCCAGGTCAAGAAGCTCGAGCTCGAGCTCGATAGCTCGGCGATCGCGTACCGACTCGAATGGAGCGACGGAGCGACGACCGTCCTACCGGCGCGAGATGCCTATCGCTACGTCGATCCAGCGGCGCCGGCGACCATTCTCGAGATCGGCCGACTGCCGTGCGAGCGGACCAACGAGGATCTGAGCAAGCTGCGCACGATGACGTTGTTCGCGCTGTACAGCGACGGTTCGCAAGAGCGGCTCGGTGCCGCGGCGGCGCAGCTCGGGGACGGCGGCGTGAGGCTTCCGGTCGAGCTCGTGCAGCCAACCGAGCCCGTGAATCCCGTAACTCCGGTGCGCCACGACTCGCTGTGCGAGGAGCCGCCGCCGACGATCCAGTATCTCTCGCCGTGGTGGCTGATTCCGACGGGCGGCGTCGGCAGCCTCGTCACGCTCGCCCTGGTCCGGTTCCTCGCGTGGCGCCGCCCGCGCACGCATGTCCCGCGGGCTTGACCGCGACCAGCTCTGGCTGGTCTCGGCGAGCCGAGCGTGCTCGTGCCGCGCGCGCTGCTGATGGCGTCGAAAAAATGCGACATCGGCCCGCGAGGGCGGTCTTCTGATTGTCGATATACTGCGACTGGAGGCCATTGATGACCCGAGCTGTGTTTGTATTTCCCGTGCTGATCACCGCGTGCGCCGCATTCGGCTCGCACGTCCCCAGTAACCTTCAGGGCAACATTCCGCTGACGGTCGCGAACAACGCTGGCTGGCAGATGTGCAACCTGCGGATCTATCCGCGCGGGACGCCGGTGCCGGCCGAGAGCTGGCTGGGCATGGGCAAGCTGAGCTCGGGCGAAAAGGTGTCGTTCAAGATCAAGCCGGGCGACTACGAGCTGCAGACCGAGACCTGCGACCACCTCCAGGTCGCCGCAGTCGACCGGCTGGCGATCACGTCAGAGACCTACGTGAGCGTGGGGCAGATCAAGGGGGCGCCGCCGCCGAACGCTCAGCTGGTGATCGCCGGGACCTCGCAGCCTCACGCAAACGACGCCGCATGCCGCCCGGATGGCGACATCGTCTCGCAGGGATCGGAGTGCTGCAGTGGTAAGACACGGCTGCCTCGCACGTCCGAGGATCCCGGCTGGCACTGCTGCTCTCCGGGCCCCGGATGCTCGTAGCACCGAGCGGGCCTTGGTCCGGCGCGGTCAACGAATACATTCGGCCAACGAGTCGGCGGTACACGAATATGTAGTTTGCTCACGAGGCCCGTGTAGGGATTGAGATCGGTTGTTAGGCCCGTGCCTCGTGCGCCTGACATCTCATGCGATCTGATCCACCACAGAGGTATTTCAATGCAGCACCAAGCCCGAGCGTTCGTCGCAACTGCAACTAGACTCGACCGCTGGGCGCTTGCCCTCGTGTTGACGGTGACCGCCTGCGGGGACAACCGGTCGATGCCTTCGGCGGCCTGCCAGGACAAACCCGACCTCGTCGTTCTGTCCGTGACGATGACCCCGGCCTCACCGGCACAAGGTCCGTTCACTTTCAGTGCCGAGGTCCAGAACGTCGGCGCCGCGGCGACCCCGGATGGCGTCGTGATCGACGTGGCCTTCCTGGTCGACGGCGTCGAAGTCACCTGGTCGGATACCGATGTGGCGGCGCTGGCCCCGGACGCAATCGTCACGCTCACCGCGAACAACGGGACCTCGGGCGCGGCGACGTTCACCGCCTCGGCGGGAACCCACACGCTCGCGGCCGTCGTCAACGAGACCCGTCAGTTCGCCGAGTGCTCGACCACGAACAACGCCGCGACGACGCAGAGCTTCGACGTTCCTCCGTCGTCGAGGACCAGATTCGCCGCGGCGAATACGCACTTCAGGCAAGGCATCGGGGATCCGACGAAGGCGCTCGATGCCCTGAAGGCCGCCGGCATGAATTCGTTCCGCGATGAAGCGACGCTGAACCCGAACGACCTCCTGCATCAGGCGGTCGACCTCGCTATCTCTCCTGCGTACGGCATGCAGCCACTGCTCGTCCTCGACTCCGGCGTCGGCTCGGCGAGCCAGCTTCCGACCGTCGCTCCTCAGGTCGTCCAGCGGTACGGCACCAAGGTGATCTACGAGGTCTGGAACGAATGGAACAACTGGCCCGGAACGTCAGCGGCCAAGGGGTCCGTCGCGTCGTGGGCCGACTACACGACGATGTTGTGCGCCACGTATCACGCCATGAAGGCAGTGAATCCCGACGTGATCATCATCGGCGGAGGCGGCGTCTGGCTTACGGACCCGCATGCGCGCGACGGCATCTTCAACAACGGCGGAGAGAACTGTATGGACGCATTTTCAATCCATCCGTACTGGGCCGTGTTCAAGGGGCCCACCAACGGATCCGGAACCAACGTGATGGCCGCGATGACGACGTTCCATGACTACATCCTCACCAAGACCGGAAAGGACCTGCCGTTCTACGTGACGGAGGAGGGATGGTCGACGGCAACCGCAGACCCGAACGCGGTGGCCACCTATCTCCACGACTACTTCGTGGCGGCGCAGACCGTTCCGTTCTTGAAGGGCATCTGGTGGTACGAGCTGTCGAACGCAGGTCCGCCCGGCCGCGAGTTCGAGTACGGCCTCATGGAGGCAAACTACACGCCGAAGCCGGCGTACAACGCCATGCAGCAGGTCGCCCCGACGTTCTGACGCCAAGCAGACAGCGAGGAAGTCCGCCGATCTCGTGCGCGACGATATACGCCTTCACCGCGTCCGCGCGGCGCTTCGCGACATCAGCGGGCGCGGCGTGCGTAACAACATCGGGACGATCGATCCAAACAGCATGATCACGGCTATCGCGCGGAGGCCACCGGTGTAGTGGCCCGTCCCGTCGTGAATGCGCGAGACGAGCACCGGCCCGAGGATGGCACCTGCGCCCCACGCCGTCAGCATCAGTCCGTAGACCTTGCCGACGGTACGCGGACCGAAATAGTCGGCGACGAACGCCGGCATCGTGCCGAAGGCTCCGCCGTAGCAGAGCAAGCTGACGCACGCGAGCGCCAGGAATGCCTCATAGCTCGTCGCGAACGGCAACAGCAGGAACACGACGGCCTGCGCGAGGAACAACACCGTGAACACGGCGCGTCTACCGATCAAGTCGGAGAGCGCCGCCCACGCAAATCGACCGGCGCCATTGAAGATCGCGATTGTCCCGACGAGCGCCGTCGCCTGGACCTCGGTCGCGCCACCGATCTCCTGCGCCATCGGCGCGGCCTCGGCAATGATCGAGATGCCTGCGCTGACATTGAGAAACAGCACGACCCAGAGCGCGTACCACTGCCAGGTTCGTAGCGCGGCGCCAAGCTCGTGATCGACCTTGTTCACCGACGTGGTGCTCGGTCGCGGACGGAAGCCCGCGGGACGATAGCCGGCGGGCGGATCGCGCATCCATGACGACGCATTCACGATCACGAGAAAGAAGATCGCACCGAACACGTGAAACGTATTGAACGGGCCGTAGGCGCGGATCAGCACGCGCGCGAGCGGCCCGAAAGCGAGCGCTCCGGCGCCGAACCCGGCGACCGCGATGCCGGTGATCATGCCGCGCTTGTCAGGAAACCATTTGACGAGCGTGGCGAGCGGCACGATGTATCCGAGGCCAATCCCGAAGCCGGCGATCGCGCCGTATGTGACGTAGAGCAGCGGAAGGCTGTGCTCGGCGAACCCCGCGAGATAAACGCCGAGCCCGTACAGCGCGCCGCTGGTGATGCCGATGACGCGCGGGCCAACTTTCGTGATCCAGAGACCACCAATGAACGCCGCAAACCCGAGCATCAAGATCGTCGTCGTGAACGTGAGGTTGACCTCGGCGACACTCGCTCCGAGCGAAGCGGCGAGCGGCTTGCGAAACACACTCCAGGCGTAGACCGCACCCAGCGCGACCTGCATGAGAGTCGCGGCGGCGGCGATGATCCAGCGATGACTGCGCGCGGTGGGCATCGGCTACGCGGGCCGCAACCATCCCACAACATCCAAGGTCTCGTCGCTGTGAGAGCTCGGCGACGCGCACCGACATTGGTCGCATTGCCCGACGCGCCGACCCTCTGGTTTCCATCGGCGAACGCGCGGAATCGCGAGCTGTGTTGCTCGCAGCCATCAATGATGAGCTCCGAGGTGATGGGTGGGAGCAACACCCAATAATTTCAAATACCTACATTGAAAGATCGAGAGTCGCAGTGCTACTCGAAATTGTCATGCACGAGCGGCTCGTCTGTGTGTTTGTCGCAACCGCGATCGGTTGTGGAGGCGGCAGCGACACGCTCGACGCCGCGCCGGACGGACCGCCTCGCGAGGCCACGTTTCGCGTGTTCAACGAGATCCCGCAGTTCGGGATCTATACGAGCACCGAGCCGAACTACGCGCCGCCGGACGGTGTGCTGATGTGGAGCTACGGCACCGTGTTCGTGACGAAGTTGAGCACGGATCAGAAGGCGCAGATCGGCGACCAGCTCGCCGCGCGGCTCACGTTCATCGCGCAATGCGACAACTACGATCGTCTCGGCGGACTGTTCTTCCTCGTCGAGCCGCCCGGCCAGATGCCGCAGCCCACCGACCCGCGCGTCGAGGTCGTCCGATTCATCACGCCGTTCAGCGATTTCCATCGCGGCCCGCTCGCGATGCACACGTACCCGGATGCCGATATCTCGGCGTTCGCGCACACGCTCGCGGACCCGACCAAGGACATCTGGTTCGGGATCGCCGGCGGCTCGAACCCGTACAATGGCGATCCGTGCACGGTCGGTACGCCGCAGCCGCCGGACTTCGCCGCGGTCGGCTTCAAGTACTCGGTGGATCTCACGTCGAAGGGCGAGCTCAGCCCCGGCAATAGCCTCACGCTCAGTGCGGTCGGCGGCATCTCGGAGACGATGACTCCGATCACCGGCACATTCACGAATAGCGGCGGAACCGCCGCCACCGGGCACGTCACGGTGATCGTGAGCGGCCACGGTCCCGGCGCCGGCGGCGACGAGTACGAGTACACGCAGGACACGGTCAAGGTGAACGGCCAGAGCGTCGGCACGTTCAGCACGATGATCGATTGCGCGCCGTTCGCGCAGTTCAGCCCCGATGGTAATCCGGGGATCTTCGGGAACAACACGACGAACAACCCGCGCAACTGGTGCCCAGGCGCACTCGTCCCGTCGCACACGTTCGCCGCGACGCTGCCGCCGGGCGACAGCACCGTCACCCTCGAGATCGCGCCGGGCACGGTGCCAAACGGTTCGTACTACTGGACCTCGATCAGCTTCGGCGCGCCATGACCGCGGGCGGGCCGCAACGATCGACATGATGCAAATCCCCGCCGATCCGCAGCAACACAACACACGCGCCAAGTCAGTGCACGAAGGAACCCCAATGCGTAGTCGCCTCGTCTTGTCTTGTCTCCTGTTCGCCGCCTGCTCGTCGGGAGGAAACGGCAACACCGGTACCCCTCCGGACTCCCCAGTCACGGCCGACGCCGCTGATGTCTTCGACACGCCTCCGCCGCCGGATGCGGGCCCAATCGTGGTGTTCCCGATGACACCGATCGTCGGAAACGGTGCACCGAGCAACGCCGACGTTCTGTTCGGCGACCCGTCGATCGGCATCCCCGGCGGACCGTGCATTGCCGAGCCGTCCAAGGGGACGCTGCTCCCCAAGAAGTTCCTCCGCCAGCGGTTCCGCCTGATCCCGGCGAACGGTGAGAACCTGTTCGAGATCCGGCTCCACACGCCCTCGATCGATCACGACCTCGTCGCGTACACCGCGTCGACGACCTGGATCGTGCCCCAGGCGATCTGGGACGCGATGAACACGTCGCTGATCGACCAGCCGATCGAGTACCGGGTCCGCGCCGCGCAATGGAACGGCACGGCACTGATCGGGCAGCCAACGATCAGCGCGACCGGCACGTTCCGGATCGCCCCCGTCGATGCGCCGGGCACGATCGTCTACTGGACGAGCGGCGCCAGCGGCAACACGACCGCGTTCAAGGGCTTCAACATCGGCGACGAGACCGTGCACGACGTCATGGGCCCGTCCGCCGTCCCCGGCGGCGGCGTGCTGTGCGTCGGCTGCCACACGTCGACGCCCGACGGCAAGTACGTCGCGTTCTCGGCGAACTCGACGGTCACCGACGGACGGAACGCCCACGTCGACATGCGCTCGCTCGATGGCAACGCGACCCAACCGCCGTTCCTCACGCCGTCCGCTCTGACGCTGATCAATCGCTCACCGAACCAGCAGTCGCCGGCCTACTCGGCCGCGCACTGGGCCGACGGCGATCACATGATGCTGTCGATGTTTCCGGTGTCCAACGTCCCTTCGATCATCTGGACGAACCTCGAGGCGACCTCGACCGACCAGGGCACGGGGTGGGGCGTGATCGCCCGCACGGGAGATCCGGGCCAGGCCGGCGCCGGCACGTGGAGCCACGACGGGCAGACGATCGCGTACTCGTCCGGTCCGCTGGTCACGAGCGGCATGAACCTCGACAACGGCCGCGGCGACATCTACACCGTGCCGTACAACGGCGGCGCGGGTGGCAACGCGACCAAGCTGCTGGGCGCCTCCGATACGAACTACTCGGAGTCCTATGCGGCGTTCTCGCGTGACGACGCGTTGATCGCGTTCGTGCGCGTTCCCGCCACGCAGAATCCGTACAACAACCCGCAGGAGGAGGTCTACCTCGTGCCGCGAGCCGGCGGCGTCCCGACCCGCCTCATGGCGAACGATCCGATGGAGTGCACGGCCGCCGTCAGTCCCGGCGCGAGCAACTCGTGGCCGAAGTGGTCGCCGAAGGTGCAGCTCGCGGGGACCACGAAGTACTACTGGCTGACGTTCTCGTCGAGGCGCCAACCGGGTGCCACGCAGCAAATCTATGTGGCACCGGTCACGGTCGACGCGAACGGCGCGATCACCACGTACCCAGCCGTGTACCTGTGGAATCAGCCGACGAGCGAGAGCAACCACACGCCCGCGTGGGACGAGTTCCAAGTGATCTTCTGAGCGGCACCTCTCGGTGACGCGCGCTAGAGTATGGCCCGTGCGGTACGTGTTGCTCGCGGCCACCGCCGCGGCCGCGTTCGTCGTGGTGCTCGCGGCCGCCGGTCTCGCACCGGTCGACCTGCGCTGGCCAATCGTCGACGGGATGATCCGCGCGAGCAAGATCGTCGCGCTGTTCGGCTGTCTGATCGGCGCACTGTCGTTTCAGCGCCACCAGCACCTGTTCCGCGGCTGGAGCCTGCTCGCCGCGATGTACGCGCTGCTCGTCACGCGCGACGCCGTGCTCTACCGCAATCTTGTCGTCGACGTGGCCTCGACCTCCGGGCGCTGGATCGAGCTCGCGGTCGTGCTGCCGGCGAACGTGCTCGGCGTGCTCGGGTTCTGGACGATGGCGAGTGCATGGTACGTCGGCGGTATCGCGCTGCCGGGCACGCGCGCGACCCGCAGGCTCGTGCGCGCCGCGGCGGCCGCGATGGCGGTGTCGATCATGCTGCCCGCGATCTGGGTCTACGTGCCGCGACTCTCGTCCGGGTCGCCGATGGCGATCATGGGCGTCGGTGACGCGATCGCCGATGCGGTCTCGATCTCGCTGATCGCGCCCGTGCTGCTGACGGCGCTCGCGCTGCGTGGCGCGGCGATCGCGTGGCCGTGGGCGCTGCTCACAGCCTCGGCTTTCGGCTGGCTGTGCTACGACGCGACGTTCTCGATCAGCTCGGCGCTCGACGCCAACGGCGAGGCGTTCCGCGCCCTTGGCGAGTCGTTCCACGCACTCGCATGCGTCGGTGCCGGGATGGCCGGCATCGCGCAACGCCTCGTGGTCACGGCTGCCCCGCCGCGTCGGATGTGACGGCCGCACCGGCCGGCGGGAGGTTCCGCGGCGACGAATTGCAGGCTGGGATCGCGTACGGCATCGCGATCAGCGCGGTGAGTAGCGCCGCCCACAGCCACACCGCACGCGTGGCCGGTGCGCTGGGCATCAGCGGCTGGGTCTCCTGCCGCACGGTTCGGATGGTGTCGCCACCCGCGAGGTCGAGACCGCCGAGCAACTCGCGGACCGACGCCGCATCGATGCCGGCTTCCTGAGCGAACGGTCGGAGCTCGCGCGCGACGTCGTCGCAGCTTGCCCAACGCTCGAGCGGCGAACGCGCCAGCATCGCGAGCAGGATCCGATCGAGCCGCGGATCGAGGTCGCGCCGATACGTCGACGCCGGCACCACGACCGCCTCGCGCACCCGGCGCAGTGTCTCGAGTTCGCTCGCTGCGCGGAACAGCCGGTGGCCGGTCAGCGCCTCGTAGAGCACCGAGCCGAGCGAGAACACGTCGCTGCGGCGATCGACGGGCTGGCCGTCGGCCTGCTCCGGCGACATGAAGGAGAGCGTTCCACGCAGCACACCGACGGCCGTGCGTTCGTCGGCGCTGCGGTTGCGGATCGTGTGGACGCCGAAGTCGACGAGCTTGACCGCGCCTTGCCGCGTGATCATCACGTTGCCCGGGCTGACATCGCGGTGGACGAGACCGAACGGGCGGCCCTGCTCGTCGGTGATCGCGTGGGCATAGGCGAGCGCGTCCGCGAGCTCCGCTCCGACCTGGCATATGAACGCGACCGGCGGGACCCGGCCCACACGCTCGAAAGCTGCGAGGATGTCGTAGAGGTCCCAGCCGTCGACGAGCTCCATCGCCAGGTAGTGCTCTCCGGCGACCTCGCCGAACTCGTAGACCTTCACGATCCCGGGGTGATCCAGCCGTGCACACACCCGCGCCTCCGCCGCGAGCATCGCGACGAACCCCGGATCTGCGGCGTATTCCGGGCGTACGCGCTTCAGCACGACGTTCGTCGCGACCCCGCGCGCCCCCTCGACGACGGCGTGCCAGACTTCCCCCATCCCACCGAGGGCGCGGCGCTCGACCAGGCGGAACCGCCCGAAGTGCGTCGCGTCCGTCATCGAGGAGAGTCTAGCTCGCGAACTGTTTTGGTACAGTACCGCCGCGTGGCCGACGCAGAGTCGACAAAGATCCTGTCCCAAGGTGCCGGCGAGCTGTCGATGCCCCAGATGCGGCTCGTGGTACTTCGCGGGCCGGATCGCGGGCATGCCTTGCGCATCGATCGCGAGGAGGTCGTCGTCGGCACCGCGGCGTCCGCAAACCTGAAGCTCACGGACCCGACTGTCTCACGGCACCACGCGACGCTGCGAATGACCGAGCACGGGATCCTCGTCACCGATCTCGGCAGCACGAACGGCACGCGGGTCGATCGCCGCCGGATCCAGGCCGCGTACGTCGCGCCCGGTGATGCGATCGACGTCGGGTCGACCCGGCTGCGCATGGAGCTCCAGCGCGGGCGCGTCGAGCTGCGGCTCAGCGGCGCCACCCGGTTCGGGCCGCTGCTCGGGCGCAGCGTCGCGGCGCGCAGGCTGTTCTCGCTGCTCGAGCAGGTCGCCACCGCCGACGTCACCGTGCTGCTACTCGGCGAGTCGGGCGTCGGCAAGGACCTCGCCGCGCAGGCGATCCACGAGGCCGGGCCGCGCGCGGCGGCGCCGTTCGTCGTGTTCGATTGTGGCGCCGCGGCCGCGAGCGTGATCGAGTCCGAGCTGTTCGGCCACGAGCGCGGCGCGTTCACCGGCGCGCACGACCGGCGCAACGGCGCGTTCCAGGAAGCGCACGGCGGCATCCTGTTCCTCGACGAGATCGGCGAGCTGCCGCGCGAGCTGCAGCCGAAGCTGCTGCGCGCGATCGATCGCCACGAGGTCCGCCCGGTCGGCTCCGATCGGTCGCTCGCCCTCGACGTCCGGATCCTTGCAGCGACCAACCGCGACCTCAAGCTCGAGGTCAACAGCGGCGCCTTCCGCGAGGACCTGTTCTACCGGCTCAACGCGTTTCCCATCGCCGTGCCGCCGCTGCGCGAGCGCGCCGATGACATCCCGCTGCTCGCGGATCACTTCTGGCGCGCGTTCATCGGCGACGACGGCGGCGGAATCCCGGCGAGCCTGCTCCCCGAGCTCACCGAGTACCGCTGGCCCGGCAACGTGCGCGAGCTCCGTCACCGGGTCGAGCAACTCGCCTTGATGCGCCCGCGCGAAGCGACCGAACCGCCGTCCGCGCCGCGCGCGAGCTACCGTGAAGCCAAGGCGACGGCACTCGACGCGTTCGAGGCCGGCTTCCTCGCGGAGCTCTTGGCGCGTGCGAACGGTAACGTCTCCGAAGCCGCGCGGCTTGCATCGATGGACCGCGTCCACCTCAGCAAGCTGCTACGCAAGCACGGCTTACGCGGCCACTAGCCGCGCGCGTCTCGAACGTCCGCTACTGGCACATACCGGCCGTACAGCTCGTGCCCGTCGGGCACACGAGCACGCCCGTCGTGAACAGCGGTGACGTACACGCCGTCCCCGGCGCCACGGTGCCCAGGACGTTCACCACGAACGCACCGGCGTGCGTGCCATAGCCGTCCACGATGACCGAGTACGTTCCTGCAGAGATACCGTTGACCGTGATGAGCGACATCGAGTTATTGCCGCCATCGTCGTCGCACGCGAGCTGATTGCCGCAGGTCTCGTCGCGCAGGCTGAGCACCGTGTCGGCGATGGTGGTCGAGCCTTTGGTATCGATCGTCAACGTCGCGACCGGAACCGGGAGGACCAGCGCGAGTGTCACGTCGTTGTTCGTGCTGAACTGACAGCTCTGGTGGACGAAGTCGTTGGTCGCTCCGACGGTCGTTCCGGAGGTCTGCGGGTTCATGATCAAGAGCGTGCGGTTGGTCTCGGGCGGACAGAACGCCTCGTCCGTGCCCGAGGCTGCCCAGCAGCTCGGATCGGCCGCATAGTCGGTCTTCATGTCGGCGTCGTCATCCATGGTATTCGAGCACGCCGGGCAACCCGCTCCAGGGCACGAATCGGTCTCGTCGTTGTCGAGCACGGACTCGCAACCCGGATCGTTCGGGTAGTCGGTCAGTCCGTCGAGATCGTTGTCGATGCCGTCACTGCACGCGGGAAGCGTGCAATGCATCGAGCCCACCGTGCCCGAACACGGCGCGAGCACGTCGCACACCAAGGCGCCGTTGAGCGTGTCGGCGGGCTCGCAGCTCGCACCGTTCGTGAGCACACCCGAGACGTGGAGGTTGTAGTTACCGAGGACGGTCGTCGAGCTGGCCGCATCGACCGCGACGACGTAGGTGCCGGCGGCGACGTTGGTCTGGACGATCTTGGAAGCACCTGGGGTGGCGCCACTGTTGTCGTCGCACTGAAGGCTCGGCTCGTTGCACGCTGCCGTCATCAGCGACAGGAGCGTGTCGAAGCTCGTGTTGTTGGTGTCGAGCCGCAGGGTCTTGAGCGCCGGAATCGTCAACGAGTAGAGCCGGTCGGGTCCACCGTCAGCACCGCAGCTCGGATTGTGATCGTCGTGAGCTCCCACCAGGGTGTCCATGGTCGTTCCCGTCGTGATCGGGACAAACATGTCCTGCTCCGTGGGACACACGCGTTCGACGGGGCCAGACGCGGAGGTGCAGTTCGTGTCGACCGGATAGTCGATTCGACCGTTGGCGTCGTCGTCGATCCCGTTGCCGCACTGCGGGCAGTTCGGACCGCTCGGACAATCGTCGGTCTCGTCGTTGTCCATGAGGCTCGTGCAGCCGGGATCGTTCGGGTAGTCCACCTTGCCGTCCGCGTCGTTGTCGACACCGTCGGAGCATTGCGGCCGGACGCAGGTCCTGGAGCCCGGGGTGCCGCTGCAGGTACTGCCCGCGGCGCAGGTGAACGCCCCGGCCTGGGCGAGCGGTCCTTCGCAGCTGCCGTCAAACGCGATCACGCCTGACGTGTTGATCGTGAACGGGCCGCGACCACTAGACCATCCGTCGACGACGAAATAGTACGTCCCTGCGGCGAGATTCGAGGCCGAGAGGTTGAGCGGATCGCTACACACGAGCGACGCGGGGCCGCACGTCGAGTTGTAGAGCGCGCTCACCGTGTCCCAGAATGTTGGCGTAGTCAGGTTGAGGCTCAAGGAGCTCATCTTCGGGAGATCGAGCCGGTAGGTCAGGTCGGGGGCGGTCGCAAACGTCGAGCTGCACGACGGCCTGACGTCGTTGGTCGCGTTGGTCGTGTCACCCATCGTCATCGCCGTGGTGATCGTCATGATCGGCTCGCTCGTCACGCAGGCCTCGCTCGTCCCGGCGGCGGACGTACACGTCGTATCGGTCGGGTAGTCGATGCGACCGTCGCCGTCGTCGTCGATGCCGTTGCTGCACTGCGGGCAGGTCGGACCGCTCGGGCAGCCGTCGGTTTCGTCGTTGTCACTGATGTTCGTACAGCCCGGATCGAGCGGGAAGTCGGTCTTGCCGTCGCCGTCGTTGTCGATGCCGTCGTGGCATGCGGCCGGCGTGCACGTCCGCGAGCCCATCGTTCCATTACAGGCGTAGCCGGCTCCACAGGTCAGCGCGCCCGATTGCGCGAGAGCGCTCTCGCAGCTTTGACCGTTCGCAATGTTACCGGAGACGTTGATCGTGAACGCGCCCGAACCATTATTCCAGCCGTCGACGAGGAAGTAGTACGTACCCGCGGCGAGGTTGTTGACGGTCATGTTCAGCGGATCGCTACAGGACACCGCCGTGCCTCCACACGTCGAGTTATAAAGCGCCGTCACAGTATCCCAGAATGTTGGCGTAGTCAGGTTGAGGCGAAGGACCGTCGTCGCGGGAAGATCGAGGCGATACATCAGGTCCGGCGCGTGTGCGGTCGACAGCGCACACGCCGGCTTCGAGTCGTCGGTCGCCAGTGACGTGTCCCCCGACGTCATCGGCGTCGTGATGATGGCGACCGGTTCGTGGCTCGGACACGCTTCGGTCGTGCCCGACGCGCTGAGGCACGTGGGGTCGGCCGGATAGTCGATGTGCGTGTCGCCGTCGTCGTCGATGCCGTTGCCGCATTGCGGGCAGTTCGGGCCGCTCGGGCAGTCGTCGGTCTCGTCGTTGTCCGACGGGCTCGTGCAGCCGGGATCGTCCGGGTAGTCGTTCTTGCCGTCGCCGTCGTCATCGACGCCGTCGTTGCACATCGGCTTGGTGCACACCATGCCGGTCTGCCCGAGCGGGACGCGACAGACCAGACCGGGCCCGCACTCCGACGTATCCGTGCACGTCGAGCCCTGCGGCAGGAAGAAGCTGACGTGGAGGGTGTACATGCCGGAGACCGAGCTGTTCGCGCCCTCGACGATCAAATAGTAGATGCCGGGGGCGACGAGCTGGTTGATGGTCGAGTGCTTGTTGGTCGTGCTGATGTCGTTGTTGCAGACGATCTCGGATCCCGGGTCGCTGCACATCGAGGTGCGCAGGTCGAGCACGGTGTCCGCGGTGGTCAGAGGGTCGTCGGTGGTCGCGACAAGCACCGTCGGGTGCGGGATGTGGAGCTCGTACGCATACGCGAGCGAGTTGTTGCCACCACCGCACGACGACATGACGGCCGACTGGCTCGCCATGTCGAGCGTGACCGCATCGAAGCCGGTGACCGGCACGTCCTTGATCGTGAGGCCAGCGCCGCACGCGACCGGGTTGTGCATGTACTCCTGATCATCGGCGGCCGACGAGCACGACGGATCGTTCGGGTAGTCCATCAACCCGTTCATGTCGTCGTCCATCCCGTTGCCGCACTGCGGGCAATGCGCGCCGTCCGGACAGTCGTCCGATTCGTCGTCGGCGTTGGGCACGCTGCAACCCGGATCGTTTGGGTAATCGATCTTGCCGTCGCCGTCGTTATCCTTGCCGTCCGAGCATTGCGGCAACGCAGGACCGGTATCGGGCCGGATCAAGGCAGCGTCGGGCGTGCCGTGGTTGCTGTTACCGCATGCGACGACCACGATCATGCACGTCAAGAAAACTACGCGACGAATCTGCAACATCGCGCGCGATTATGCAGACCCTCCCGGCGCCTCGCTATTGGGGGTGGTGGCCTCAGGTTGCCGGCAACACCATGCATTCGCGCTCGAACTAGCGTGGATCCCTCTGTTCTTCACGTGCAAGAACCCGCGGCCGATACGTTGCGTTCGTACGCGCAGCCGCGTTCGTTCAAGCAAGCAGCTGCGCATTCGCATGATCGTGGCACCGCGAAGCTCCGACGGTCTGGCTACGAACTGTCCGAGTCGTTCGGCCGCGTGGATACGGAGTTGCAAGATCGGAGCGATGGAGGAATCCGCGATGGAGAGAAGTGCTTCAGCTCTCGTGCTCCAGGACAAACTCGCAGTCGTCGCAGGTTGCCGCATCGGACGCGGCGCAGATCGTACGCGGCGCTGCCTGCGACGTGACCGCAGGTGAACGAGACCAAGCCAGTCGACAGAAAGCAAGGATGCCGGCGCGAGTCAGTTGCGGCGACTTCGCCCGGCGACCCCGATGCCGCACGCGGCGGCGCGGAGCCGTGTCCGCCACGATCGGCTCGGATCGCGCTGTTCGTCTCATCTTCACTCTGCCCGCAGGCCGCCTCTCGCCATGCACACGCCGACGTTGCAATGGCGACGCCGGTCGATGAAGCAGAGCGCGCGAACAAGTGGGTCGTGCTGGCCCTTTCGGGGACTGCGACCTTCATGACGACGCTGGACTCCTCGATCGTCAACATCGGCCTGCCCTCGATCGCGCGCGCGTTTGGTGTCCAGCTCTCGGGCACGATCGAGTGGGTCTTGATCGGCTACCTCGTCGTCATCGCGACCTTCTTGCTCAGCTTTGGACGACTGGCCGACATGCTGGGACGCAAGCCGGTGTTTCTCGCGGGTCTTGCCGTCTTCACGCTCGGTTCCGCGCTGTGCGGCGCCGCGCCTTCGCTCGGCGCGTTGATCGCTGCGCGTTGCTTTCAGGGCCTGGGGGCGGCCGGGATCCTGTCGGTCAACGTCGCGATGATCACGCGTTCCTTCCCGGCTGCCGAGCGTGGGCGCGCGCTCGGCATCAACATGGTCCTGTTGGCGCTCGGCGTCAGCGTGGGGCCGACGGTGGGCGGGATCCTGACGCAGGCGCTGAGCTGGCGGTGGATCTTCTACGTGAATGTACCGATCGGCGCGCTAGCGATGCTCGCCGCGTGGCATCAGCTGACCGAGCGTGCCCACTTCGAGCGCCAGCACTTCGATCTCCCGGGTGCCGCGTTGATCGCGGTCGGAATTGCCGCGCTGACCATCAGTCTCTCGTTCGGACAGGAATGGGGTTGGACGTCGCTTCGCGTCGTTGGGTCCATCGCTATCGCGATCGCTGCGCTGGCCGGCGCGGCTCATGTCGAGCGGCGGGTGCCCGCTCCTGTCCTGAGGCCAGACTTGCTACGCAACCGAGTCTTCGTGCTCGCGAACGTCAGCTTCATGCTCTCCATGCTGGCGCTGTTCGCGGTCGGCTTCTTGTTGCCGTTCTACCTCGAGGAATTGCAGGGCTACAACGCCCAAACGTCGGGGCTGCTGCTCACGCCGTTGTCGCTGACGATCGCGGTCGTTGCACCGCTCAGCGGGACGCTCGCGGATCGTGTGGGATCGCGGTGGCTCGCGCCGGTGGGGCTTGCGATCTCGTGCGCGGGCCTGCTGATGCTGAGCGAGCTCGACCGTGCCAGCTCGATCGCCTACCTCGTGGCATGTTTGATCGTCACCGGGATCGGTCAAGGGTTGTTTCAGTCGCCCAACACACGCGCGGTCATGGAAGCCGCGCCGCACGACGAGCAAGGTGTTGCGTCAGGCACGCTGGCCACCGCGCGCGTGTTCGGTCAGAGCCTCAGCATCGCGGTGGCGGGCGCGGTGTTCGCGAGCCTCGGCGGCGCGGCGGCGGGTGCGGCCCTGGAAAACGGCCGCACGCTGGGCGGCGAGCAGCTGCAGGCGCTGGAGCAGACGTTTGTCACCAGCTTGCGTACAGCCTTCATCGTGTGCGCCGTCCTCGCAGCACTCGGTGTGCTCGCGGCGCTCGGGCGCGGGAAGCGATCCTAGTGAGACACGCTCCGCTCCCGGTGCATCTGGCATTGGCCTCGCACGGAGGAGATCGCGGAGGCACCACATGACCGATCTGCGAGGGGAAGTCCCATACCGAAAGCTCGGGCGAACCGGTGAGAAAGTCTCGATCGTCGGGATCGGCGGCTTTCATATCGGCAAGCCGTACCTCGACGAGGCCGAAGCCATTCGCATCGTCCGCACCGCCCTCGATAACGGCATCAATTTTCTCGACAACTCGTGGGACTACAACGAAGGCAACAGCGAGCTCCGCGTCGGTAAGGCCCTCCAGGATGGTTATCGCGAGCGCGCATTCCTGATGACGAAGATCGACGGACGGGATCGCGAGACCGCGATGCAGCAGATCGACGAATCGTTGTCGCGGCTGCGCACGGACCACGTCGACCTGCTGCAGCTGCACGAGATCATCCACACCGACGATCCCGACCGGATCTTCGAGGGCGGCGGTGCGCTCGAGGCGGTGCTCGAGGCGAAGCGTGCCGGTAAGACGCGATTCATCGGCTTCACCGGGCACAAGAGTCCCGCCATCCACCTGAAGATGCTCGAGACGGCGAGCCGTCATACGTTTCGGTTCGATACCGTTCAGATGCCGCTCAACGTCATGGACGCGCATTACGACAGCTTCGAGAAGCGCGTGCTGCCGGTGCTGGTCGAACACGAGATCGGCGTCCTCGGCATGAAGGCGATGGGTGATCACATCATCCTCGAGAGCGGGGTGGTGACGCCGATCGAATGTCTGCACTACGCGATGAACCTCCCGACCAGCGTCGTGATCACGGGATGCGATTCGATGCCGATCCTCGAGCAGGCGCTGACCGCCGCGCGCACGTTCCGGCCGCTGCCGCCGGACCAAGTGGCGAGCTTGCTCGCGAGATCGGCCGCGTCCGCACAGCGCGGTGCGTTCGAGAAGTACAAGACCAGCGACCAGTTCGATTCCACGACGCAGCACCCGGAGTGGCTCGGCCCCGGCAGGACGTGACTTCGCGCGGAGCTTATGGGCCTGGCCGTGTCGTGAACTTGTTGACAGGGCTCTTCAGTCCCATGCCGATGCCGTCGGCCTGTGCAGCGTCGACCGTGTAGTAGTAGGTCGTCTTCGGCGCGAGCCCGTCGATCCACACGCGGTAGGTCAGGGACGGCTCGGTCTTCTTGCATTTGATCGGCGATCTTGCCGTCCGGTCGAGGTGCTTCGGATCGGTACCGTATCGAACGATTCCATAGTGCTTGTGCGTGCCGCCGCCGGTCGTGTCGGTCCACCTGATGACCGCGGCGTCATTCGTGGCTGATTCGAGTACCGGCGGCTTCACGATCTTGATTCGTCTGGACCGTACTTCCGCCCGTCGCTCCTGTGCCTCGGCCGGACCCGACGGGATCAGGCTGTTGGCACCAATCATGACAATTGTCAGTAGCGTTGTGCGCACGACGAGACCTATGGGCAAGTTCCCGTGAAAGTGTCAAAGTCGGTATAAGGTCTCGTAAAGCCATCCGTGAGTGTTTGAAGGAAGGCGACGATCTGATTCTCTTCGGCGTCCGTCAAGCCGAGGTTACCGATGGTCATATCTTTGTTCGCGCTGACCTCGGGAGGTGGCCAGCACGTGACCTTCTCCGTCTGGGGAGTGCAGCTGGCCGAGGCAAACTTGTCGCGCGTATTATAGAAGTGGACGACCTCTTTCAGACTCTTCAGATACCCATTGTGCATGTACGATTTCACGAAGGTCGGGCACGGTCGCATATCCGCATTGCGCGTTGTCGCTGTCTGCATCTTTCCGTCGAAGAGCGGCGCGAGTCCGGTCCAGTCGGAGTTCGGATTGATCCCGCCGGCCTGACTACGCAGGAAGAATCCCACTCCCAAGTCTACAAAGGCCGCGCCGGCAGGATTCGGAGTGAATCCAAAGGAGTCCGGAACATTCTCGAAGTAGATCGGGTCACTCAAGTTCTTCGGAACACCAAGGTTTGACGACGTGAAGTCCGTGAACAATGGCGCCACCTGCGCGATGTTCGCCTTCGTGATTGGTGTCGTGCTGTTCTCTGTTCCGTCCACGTGACATGTATTACAGACCCCTTTGCCTCGGAACAGCTGCCAGCCAGCCATCTCGTCCGCGGTCAATTGTGCCTTGCCTGCCAAGAAGGCATCGAACTTCGATGAGAACGCGCTGACATCCTCCGAGCGCTCGTACGCGCTGATCGACAGCGCGAATTCATCAAACGTCGCGTTTGACCGCCCGCGGTCTGCCGTGCTGAGGGCCACCGGGGTCGGATTCCCGTTGAGAACGGCCGCACCACCCGGCGTCGTGCAGACTCTCTCGGTGTCGCTCGGGAACGCGATCTGAAATGCTTCTATGCCCCAGATCAATTCGAACAGCGGCCTGTACGGGCTCTGCGACAGCCGGAACACGACGCACGCGGTGTCGGGGAAGCCATGCTCCTGGGTATCCACGACCGGGTGCTGTGCCTGCTCCGCATCGGCACTCTGGATTTTGTAGCCGGTGGCACGCAGATCCCAGAAATTACCTCCGTAGAAATCCTGCTGCGTTTGGTTGAAATCGAGTGCGGGATAGAACGGTGAATACGTGTACGCCTGCGGCTTTCGTTTGCCGAACCGGAAGTGCACGGATCCGGGATACGCCACGACGGTGGCATTCACAGATGAAATGGGACCACTAAAGCCCGTATACGGCATGTGGCAGAAGGTGCAGGCCACATTGCCGTTGACGGAGATCGTTTTGTCGAACAGCTCGAGCTTGCCAAGGATCTGGACGAGCTTCATTCCAGTGTCCTGTAGAATTGGCGGATTACCGGCCACCGTCGGAGACGGTGTTGCCTTCCATTGCGCGAGCGCCCTCTGGAAGATCGTATCGATCTCCGCAGTCACGCGATCGATCTCGGATTGAAGATCGGCTGGAAGCAGACCCGGGGGGTACGGGTTGTAAACAGTTCCATCGCCAATCGGGGGAGTGGTAGGATCGTCGCCGCATCCGACGGCGAGAGTGGCGACCATGAGACCTCCGAGATGCAGTCCGAGCCACTGGAAGTTCCGCATGCGCGCCCCGCGCTGCACGCGAGATGCCGTGCGCGGGACGCAATAATCCCGAGATTTCGGAGACCCTCGCGTGCGCCGACGTCGCTACGTCATTGCTGCGTGCGGCACATGGACAATCTCCGGCCGCTTCGATGTGAGTTGATGGTCCTGCCCATCGCGTTCACGCGCGCAGCTTGCGCAGCGTGAGCTGCCAGCTCTTGTGGACGAGCTCGAACTTTCCCGCGAAGATCGTCATGAATGCGTCGAGCGCGGGCTGCGGCCGCTCGAGCGGATCGACCGGCAGCTCCCAGCCGTAGTCGTCGAACGTGACGAGCGCGCCCACCTTGAGCATTCGCCAGACCAGGATCGCGTCCTCGAGCACGTCGGGCGCGAGGTGCGATCCGTCGACGTAGACCAGGTCGAATGTGTCAACGGGCAACGTACGTAGCGCGACGCCCGAGTACGCCGCGATCTTCTGCACCTTGCTCGCGCCGCTCGAGGCGGCGATGTTCGCGTCGAACAGCTGCTCCGGCGTCGGCGCGTTGGCGCGGCGCGCGAACGCATAGTTGTCGACGTTACGCGGCGGCTCGAACGCGTCCACGCAGATCAGACGCGACGTCGGGTCCGTGAGGACGTTGTCGAGAAGCCACGTCGAGGTCATGCCTTCAAACACGCCGATCTCGACGGCACGGAGGCTCGGACGATGTGCGATCGCGGCATACTCCTTCGCCCACCGCAGCTGGTGATGCGTCCCGAAGTCGGCGGTGAACCTGTATGGGCCGCGCTCCAGGTACATCGGCCAGCCCGCCAGCGTCTCGAGCCGCGCGCGCACGTCTGCGTCGAGCCAGGGCGCTCGCTGCAGTAGCGTGTATCCCTGGAGCCCGGTCATCAACACGACGGCCTCCGAGGCGTGTGGGACCGGACGGCCCGCCTGCTCGCGCGCCTTGAGCTCCTCGATCATCGCGAGCTGCGCGTCGATGTACGCGGCGACGCGCGAGCTCGTTGCGCGAGCCTCGTTGCATTCGCCGGTCGCGAGTGCCTTGTACTCCTCGACCAGCGCGCGAAAACTCAGGAAGAACGGGTCCGGCGTCACTTTGGACATCGCCTCCGACGATACCAAAACTAGAGTCAGCCGCGGCCGCGCACGAGCGTCTGCGTGCACACGATCTTAGAGGATCGCTGCTTCGCGTATGTGTACAGTCGGCCCGTGCGTGCCTTTGTCCTGCTGGTCCTCGTCGCGTGTGGCTCGAGCAATGCGGTGTCGGCCGGCGATGCTGGTGGCAGCGACACGTCGGTGCCGTTCCCCGATTCAGGGCCTTGCGGGATGCGCAGTGGCATGCGCTCGCTGAGCCACCGTATGGTGCACGTCGCGAATCTCGATCGCACGTACCTCGTGTACTTGCCGCCGATGGTCGATCCGCAGACGCCGATCCCGCTCGTGTTCATGATGCACGGCTACACGATGTCGGGTCAGGACATGTACGACGTCACCGGCTACAACACACTCGCCGACTCGGAGCACATCGCGGTCGCGTATCCGGACGGCGAAGGCGGACCGAATTCGAACAGCGCTCCGTGGAACGTCGGCAGCAACGTGTGCTCGAGCTTCTTTGGTCCGCCACCCTCGGCGACCGGCGATGACAACGCGTTTCTCGACGCGATGAAAGCCGAGATCTCCAGCGATCAGTGCCTCGATGCGCAGCATGTCTACGTCAGTGGCTTTTCGATGGGTGGCTACTTCTCGCACGAGGCCGGCTGCATGCGACCCGACATTCGCGCCGTGGCGCCGCACTCGGGTGGCACCCATTCACTGACCGCCTGCACGAACGCGCGCCGTCCGATCATCATCTTTCACGGCCTCTCGGATGGCGTGATTCCCGTCGGCTGCGACGATCCGGCGAGCCCGCCCGTGCAAGGCGTCACGCCTTCCGCGACCGCGTGGGCCGCGAAGAACGGCTGCGCGACGACGATGCACAAGATCACGGTCAGAGGCGGTTCGTGCGAGATCTATGATGGCTGCCCCACCGATGGCCAGGTCGAGATCTGCACGTTCGCCGGCATGGGCCATTGCTGGGCCGGCGGCGCGGGCACTTCGCTGTTTGCGTGCGGCGGCTACGAGAGCGCGACGCAGCTCGAGTGGCAGTTCTTTAAAGATCACGCCTGGTGATCGCGGCGTTCGTCGCGGTGTCCGCAATCGCGCTCGTGCGCCGCGTGGACAGTGAGCGTCGAGCCTACTTCGAGCCGTTGTCTTCAGAGCTGTCGGATGGATTCGGCTTCGCTGGAGTCTGCGTCCCGATCTCTCGCTGATCTCCTTGACCATCGCGGCGATCATCGTTGTGCTGGTTCGAGGTGGCGGGATTCTGATTTTGTGGTTTGCGCGTCGGTTTGAATCTTTGTTTGCGCGGCATGACCGAGGACGGTGCAACGCATATGCAGGCTCCCGCGCGACATGTTTCGAGCTGCTCGTCGTCGAGAGTGCTGGATTTTTGGCAGCCATCGCCGATCGTTGTTTGTCGCGCGAGGCTTCCACCGTTCGCCGGCGTCGCATCGCCGCCGTTCGCAGTGCCCCCCGCGATCGCTCTTTGGGTTCCGGTTTCGCCTTCCGCGTGCGTCATCCGGAGATCCAGCGGCTCGCGCGGCTGGCGTTGCGAATCGCCACGCGCTGGCAACTCCATCATCCATCCGGGATGCGCCCAATCGAACGGCGCGTGGAATTTTCTTATCGCGCTGCGATCTACTGTGGACACCGGCCTGCTAGCGACTGAAATCGCGCGACACGTGACGGCGATCTTCAGTTGTGCGTTCGGTCGCACTCGGCATAGAACATGCTGCAGATGAGGGACGGAATGCGCGATACGCCGGACCCGACCGAAGTGGTGGATATTCTCCTCGAGATCATGAGCTGCGAGAGTGGCTCCACGCTCGTCGTTCTCGACGACTTGCCGGGTGTCAGCAGTGAAGACGTCGCGCGCGAGCTTCGCCGTCGCGCGAAGCGGCCCCGTTGTCACAAGCGCGCGCGCACGTAACAGAACTGCAGCGCCGAGCGCACGAGCACGCTCTCGTGCGACGCTGCCTTCATGGCGAAGGTCTGGTTCCCCCTCCCCGACCGCGACTTCGACGTCACCGAGGTCGCTGTCCCGTGGAAGCTGCTGCGCGAAGCAGGGCACGAGCCTGTCTTCGCGACGGAAGCCGGCGCGATACCGGCATGCGACCCGCTGCTGTTGACCGGCGTCGTGTTTGGAAAGCTCGGCGCGCGCGCAGACGCGATCGAGCTCTACAAACAGCTGGAGATCGCGCCGGAATTCGTAACGCCACGCACGTGGCGCGACTGCAACGTCGCCGGGTTCGATTCGTTGTTTCTCGCGGGCGGCCACGCGCCCGGCATGCGGCAATATCTCGGGAGCGAGCTCGTGCAACGGCTCGTCAGCGAGTTCTTTGCGTCGGACAAACCGATCGCGGCGATCTGTCACGGCGTCCTGGTCGCCGCCCGATCGAAGCGAGCCGACGGCACATCGGTGCTCCACGGACTGCGCACGACATGCCTTCCGAAATACATGGAACGCGCCGCGTTCTTTTCGACGTTCTGGCGTCGCGGTCGCTACTACCGCACCTATCCGGCGTACGTCGAAGAAGAGGTTCGCGCAGTGCTCGCCAAGCCAGAGGACTTCGAGGTCGGTCCTCGCGAGCTCTCGAAGCGAGGCACTCGTGACGATGACTCGCATGCATTCGTCGTCGAAGACGGCCGGTACGTCTCGGCGCGCTGGCCTGGTGACGCGTACCTGATCGCGAAGAAGCTGATCGACCGGCTTGCAGGTGCGAGCACGCGCGCGACCGGTTAGTTCGCTTGCAGGATTCGATCGGCCAGCGCTTCGAGTGCGTCGGCATCGACGTGGCGGCCGGCGGCCCGAAGCTCGGAGACGATCGGATCGAACGCCGCCGCGACGCGGACTTCCCGCGCGGCGGAGCCCGGCATCACGTCACGGAGCTGGGCGGCTCGCTCGAGCGCCGCGCCCGCACCCGCGAGATCGCGGCGAGCAAGTCGCTCGCGTGCGAGACGATGATGCAGGTCGAACGAGTACAGCCGTTCGGCGGCGCGTTGATCGAGGATGGCAAGCGCGTCGTCGGGGCGGTTCGACGCGAACAACGCATGCTCGAGCGTCGCGCGCAGCTCGTCGCGCGTCTCGTACGGCACGTTCGCGCAGTGCAGTCCTGCTTTCGCTTCTTCGATCGCGCGCACCGGATCATCCTTGACCACGTGGACGCGGGCTCGATCGAGATGCAGTCGCGGTGCGGGATTGTCGCTACCATCCGCCGCAGCGACAAATGCCGCGACCGCATCCTCGTAGCGAAGCTCCCGCAGATGAAGATAGCCGAGCGTGCGGCGGTACGCCGGGATGGACTTCGCGGCGGCCGCGACCGCTTCGAACCCGCTCCCGATCGCGTCGAGCTCCGCCGGGTCCTCGGGTCCATCGAGCGCGAGCCGAGGTGCGGCACGCTCGAGCCACTCGATCAACGCGCGATCGGCCCAGCTCGCGTACCACGCGCCGAAGCTCGCCGCTTCGCGAGCGATCGATCCATCACCAACCGTGAACACCTCACCTCGGTGCTCCCCCGTGATGATCAACAACGAGTGCTCGGCGATCACGATGGCTCCGTCTCGAGGCCCCGAGAACACCGGAACGAATGGACGCACCGGGGCGCCGCCCTCGGGCACGCTCGGCTCGACAAGGCCGTGATCCGGACCGGGACCGTGTGCCGCGATCTCGCGCACGAACGCGCGATAGTCGCTCGGGAGCGTGACGCCGAGCCGCGCTTCGAGCGCTTGCGCCTGTGCTTCGTCGAGAGGCGCGCCGAGCGTGTAATGATGAGACGCGGCGCCAGCCAACTCGCGGCGCCGGTCGACATCCGTTAACAGCCGGATCCGATCGCGGATGAAGCCCAAGTCGATCACTCGCTGCGAGTATCACCCATCTCTCGGCACGCCGCAGCCCCTGTTGCGGCAGCAATGTTCCCGCGGGGACGCGGTCGGCGGGTCCGCGCATTGGGGAAGCCTCGCGCGAGCGCGCGCCCCCGCGGGAAGACGTTAGTCGAGCGGCTCACCTCTCTCGCGCTTGTGAAGCATCGAGCTCAGCTCGGTCCTCGCGCGCCATACCAGCCTCTCCGCTCGGTGTCTGACGGAATTCACTCTCGAGGTGATTCGGTCGCGTGCTCGCTTCATCTTCGAAGTCGCCTTGTTGCGAACCTCCGCGGCGAGCTTCCGCGCCTCCTTCACTCCCTCGGCCGCAATCTCCCGCGTCGACCTGTCCGCCTCACCCTGGCGCTGCGGAGCAGACTTCGCGGCCCTCACGTCCGCGTGAGGCGGCTGCTTCGGGGTCTTCTTCTTGCCTTTGCGTGCCATGGATCAGACTCCCGTCGGGTAGGTCTCCGGCAGATCTGCTTCCGCCGGAGGTTCAGGCGCGTCCACGGGATCGATCGGCTCGACGCCGCGCGTCGCATCCACATGAATCACGAAGTCGAATTGATCGGCCATCCGGGCGTGAAAGTAGTGACTGCCTCGCTCGGTCTCGGGGCGGTACACGACACCGATCGCGCGCTCGAGACGCTCGATACGCTCGCCGATCACGCGTCGCATCGAGCCCGAGGTCATGTAGAAGCGCGGCAGCGCCGCATCGTGAAACAGGTATTCCCAGCTGCCTTCGATCGCGGGCTGCACCTGCGCGCGATCGGGTGGCTCGTCCCAGTCGTGCGCTGCGATCACGTTGCCGTGGTACGTGGTGAACCCGACGAGCGCGGTCTCGCTCGGATGACGTTGACGAACGATCTGGCCGACCGTGAGCTGTCCTGCATCTCCCATCTCCGTGGCCCTTCCATCACCGACGTGCGAGTTGTGTGCCCAGATCACGAGCTTCGCTGGCACGCCGCCCCTGCCGAGATGTTGCGCGATCAGATCGATCGTATCCGCCATGTGCGTGTCGCGCAGGTTCCACGAGGCCGTGCGCCCGGCGAACATCATCCGGTAGTACTGCTCGGCGTTGCGCACGACGTTCGCCTGTTGCATCGCGTGAAACCAGGCATCGCCCGAAGGCGAGCGCCCCGAGCGCGCAGCCTTGCGACGCTGGAGCTCGACGAGGACCGCGACGACCTCGTTCTCGCATCGCGGGCCGAGGCCGATCTCCGCTTGCAACCCGTACTCGTGCGGGTCGCCGGCGGCGTGATCGAAGCACGCATATTGGCGTCTCGCGCGCGCCGCCGCTGCGGGATCGTTCTCGTCGAGATACTGCAGCACCGCGTGCATCGACGTGTGCAACGAGTACAGATCGACGCCGTAGAATCCGCACCGCTGATCGGCCGGCAGCGCCGCATTGAAACCTTGAAGCCACTCGACGAACGCGGAGACGTCGTCGTTCCGCCACATCCAGCGCGGGAACCGTTCGAACCCGCCGAGCGCGAAGATCGAGTGATCGTCGTCCGTCGCCTGTCCGCGAACGAACCTGTCGACGCGCAACGAATCCGGCCAGTCGCCTTCGACCGCGACCCCGGCAAACCCGTGCTTCGAGATCAGCCGCCGCGTCAGTGCCGCACGCAGATCATAGAACTCGTGTGTTCCGTGCGTGGCTTCGCCGAGCAACACCAGCCGCTTTTGCGCGACCATCTCGACGATCTCGTCGAGCTCGGCCTCGCCTTGGATCGGCCGCGCGATCTCTATGATCGCTTCGGGAACTTCGCCGATCGGCTCGAAGGTCATGCCTCTAACGTGGCTTGATCCAACGCAGCGTCAACAGTGCGAACAACATCGCCCGGCGCGCGCGGGCGCTCGGTGATATGAACGGCACTTGAGTCGAAAGGGCACACTGTGGATCGCGATCGCGTTGGCCTGTGCAGCAGCGCTCGCCATCGTGATCGTTCTCGTCACAGGCTCGCGCCGCGCTGAAGCTGATCCGGTGATCGCAGAATTTCGGGCGACCGAACGCGTCTGCATCCGCGCATTCAACGACGCGCTTCACCATCAGGCAGCGAACGACATCGACGAGCTTGGCCTCGCCACCGCGATCGACCGTGACGTGTTGCCACCCTGGCGGCAGATGCGGGCGCACGTCGACGCCGTCGCGAACATTCCCGAGCGCAGGCGCGCGCTATTCGAGACGTTGCGGCGCTACCTCGCGGATCGGCAGGCCGCGTGGGAGGCGTATTCGGCCGCGCTGCGCGCTCCTTCGGAGATCGTTTCACGTCCGCTGCTCGACACGTATCACCAGAAGAACTCGCAAGCGCAGGACGAGGCACGGGCGATCGCGCCGCAGCTTCCTTAGGGGCTACCATGGCGCGCTCGTGGCGAGAGAGCGCGGTTTGCCCGCGGCCATTCGCGCGCCGGCTCGCCTCTAATCCGCGACGAAGTTCTTCCAGCGCGACAGATAGCTCGCGAACACCGGCGAGACCGAGAGATCGAGCAGCTGCGCACGCGTCAGCGGCGGACGTTGCGGCTCCCAGCTCGGAGACCGCGCCTGCTTCGGCCAGTCTGGATTGCAGATGCCCGCGCGGCCGAGCGCGACGAGGTCCGCACCGCGATCGAGCACCGCCTTCGCATCGGAGGGACTCCAGATCGTTCCACATGCGATCACCGCGACCTGCTTCGGCAGCGCTGCGCGCAACAGTGGAATCGGATGTTGATCAGGCCGCTTCGTCGTCATCGCCTTGGCATCCCAGAGGGAGGCGTGAATCCAATCGACGCCGTCTTCGGCGAGCCATCGCGCGACTTCGAGATTCTCATCGAGGTCCATGCCTTTGGTCGACCCGCGGTCTTCGAGAGAGAGCCGCATCCCGACTGCGAATCGTCGGCTCACGCGGGCTCGCACGGCGCGCGTGACCTCGCGCATCAGCCGCGCGCGCTTCGCGAGGTCCCCGCCCCAGCCATCGCTGCGTGTGTTGAAGGTGCGCGACAGAAATTGCGAGAGCAGATAGCCGTGTGCGCCGTGGAGCTCGACGCCGTCGAAACCCGCCGCCTCCGCGCGCGCAGCCGCAGCGGCAAATGCCTCGATCACGCGTGCGATGTCCGCTTCGGTGGCAGCACGAGGAACTTCGAAGTCCGGAGCCGGCTCCTGCCACGTGCTCGCGCTCCACACTTGCTCGCCGGTGAGCTTGGCGGTCGCGCGGACGCCGCCATGAAAGAGCTGCACGATCGAGGCCGCGCCGCTTCGCCGGATCCGTGCCGCGAGACGCGAGAGGCCCGGAAGCGCGTCATCGTGATCGACGCCGAGCTGACCCGGCCAGGCTTTGCCGTCACGCGAGACGTGTGCCGCACAGGTCTCGACCAGCCCGAACCCGCCATCGGCGCGGCGCGCGAGCCATTGCAGCTCGTCCTCGCCGAGACGGCCGTCGAGCAGCGATTGCCCGTTCGTCATCGGCGCGAGCGCGATGCGATTTGGCAGGACGACTCCGCAGCGCAACGTATACGGCGTGTTCACCCTGGTACTCTACCTCTTGTGCCTCTGGGTCCAGCGCGACCCGTGCTGGCCGAACGGCTGGGTCTCATCGACCGCGATCGGAACCACGTTCCCGACGGTTGAGCGCGGCACGGTCCTTGATATGGTGGGCGCACAAAGGATGTCCACCATGCTTCGCACCACCCTCCTGCTCTCGCTCTCTCTCCTCGTCGTACCGTCCTGCAAGAAGAAGGACGCCGGGGACAAACCCGCGACCGCCGAAAAAGGCACCGCTGAGACCGCGCCGGCCGTCCCGGCACCGACCGCTCCGGCGCCGACGCCCGCCCCCGCAGCGGCCGATCAGCCCGAGGCCGCGGGCACGCCCGTCGCGACGAATCCGAAGGACTTGTTCGCCGAGTTCACGAAGCCCGGTGTCGACGGGATGGCGCTGCTCGACAAATATCACGCCGGCGCGACGTTCACGGGCAAGATCAAGAGCGTCGGTGCCGAGGAGAACGGCACGCCCGTGATCATGCTCGATGTCGATGGCAAGAGCATGATCTCCGTCCAGTTCACCGATCCGGCGGCAATCAAGGCGAAGAAGCCGAAGGCCGGCGACTCGATCACGGTCACTTGCAAGATCGGCGGCGCGAGTGACAACTTGATGATGGTGACCGACTGCGTGCTCAAGTAAGAGCTCGCGTAAGGGCTGTGTAAGGACGGCGTGGCGGCGACAACGAACCGCCGCGCCGCGCGTCTCTAGAGGCATGAAGAAGACCCTCGCCTCCCTGCTCCTCGCCACCTCTCTGATGACCGGTTGCCACGATCGCGTGATCGCGATCCACGAGCCAAGCGCATCCGAGATCGAACGCCCAGGTCAGATGACCGTCCAAGGATCCGCGACGCTCGAGGTCAGCCCCGATTGCGCCGATCTCACGATCACGCTGGACAGTGAGGCAACTCGCCCCGGTGGGGCTTCCCAACAGGTCGGCGCCAAACAAGCGGCGCTGATCGAAGCGCTCTCCAAGATCGGGGTGGCGATCACCGACGTCAAGCTGTCGACCTTGTCGCTCGATCCCGTGTTCGAGCAGACCGACAAGGGCGTGATGCTCGCGAAGGTCCATGGCTATCGCGCACAGATCGTCGTGACCGCGACGACGCGCGACTTCACGAAGATCCCGGACGTCATGGATGCAGCCGCACAGGCAGGATCGTCGACGATGTCGAGCAATTTCCGGCGCAGCGATCTGTCGGTGCTCAAGAAGCAAGTTCGCGACATGGCACTCGCCGCCGCGAAGGACAAGGCGCAGCAGACCGCGAACGCGCTCGGCATCAAGCTCGGCCGCGTCATCGCGGTCAATGAAAACCAGGGCGGCATGATGTGGAGCAACCAGTACTTTCCGTCGAACGCGATGGCGGTCCAGGATGCGCACGCCGCCCTCGGTGGCACGCTGCAGCCACTGACGTTAGATGTCACCGTTGGCTACGAGCTCGCCAAAGAGACCTGAGTCTCGGGTATCCTGAGCGCGATGGCCGTCGATCCAGGGTTCCTCGCGCAGATCAGCCTGTTCACGCAGCTCGACGACGACGAGCGGGCGGTGCTCGCCCAGTCGATGATCGAGCGCGACGTCAAGGTCGGCGACGTGCTGTTCCGCGACGGCGAGCCCGGCGATTCGATGTTCATCGTCCTGCGCGGCAGCATCGAGCTGTTCGTCAAGGATACGGCCGGCCAGAAGATCACGCTGCACGTCGCGACGACGGCGGATTTTTTCGGCGAGCTGTCGCTCCTCGATGGTGGCTCGCGAACTGCCACCGCGTCGGCGATCGAGTCGAGCACGCTCTATGTCCTCGATCGGGAGGACTTGCTGCAGCTGTTCAAGAAGCGGCCCGACGCCGGCCTCGACATGCTCGCGGCGATGGGCCGGATGACGCGCAAGGCGAACGCGCTGCTCCGTGCACGCGTGTCGAAGAACGTCAACGAAGAGATCGAAGTCGACCGCGGTGGCATCGTGTTGCGCGTCGCCGATTGGGTCGCGAACTTCTCCGGCAGCATCACGTTCCTCGTGTTGCACGTCGGCATCTTCGGGGTCTGGATCGGACTCAACCTGATGCTGCCAAAGCCGTTCGACGAGTATCCGTTCGGCCTACTCACGATGTGCGTCTCGCTCGAGGCGATCATCTTGTCGACCCTGCTGTTGTTCAGCTCGAATCGATCCGCCGCACGCGACCGGATCCGCAGCGACATCGAGTACGAGGTCAACCTCAAGGCCGAGCTCGAGGTCGCACACCTTCACGAGAAGACCGATCGCATGCACGAAGACATGCTCGAGCGGTTCGTGCGCGTCGAGAAGGCCTTGGGCCTCGCGCGCCCCGGGAGCAAGCCGGTCGGCGCGAGCGGCAGCGATCTGCCGAAACTCTCGCTGAGCGACCTGCCTCCGACGACGACGGGCTGATCACCGCAGGCGGCGCCGTCGCGTCTCGGCAAGTGCCATCTCGATGCGCGGCGGGTCGGTTAACGGCGCGACGGAATCAGACGATCGCGAAGACCCTCCACTCTCGCCAAGGGCGCGCTAGTGTCCGCGCATGCGTACGCGCCTGGTTCTCGCCGTATTGTTCGCCGCCTGTTCCAGCGACTCGAAGGCACCCGAGTCGAAGCCCGAGTCGAAGCCCGAGTCGAAGGCCGACTCGAACGCCGATCCGAAGCACGTCCCCATGAAGATGGTCTGGACGCCACCACCCCCGATGACGCTCGCCCAATCGGGCATCGTGCCGGGATGGATCGATCCATCCGCCGATCCGTGTAAGGACTTCTTTGCCTACGCGTGCGGCGGGTTTACGAAGACGGCCGAGATCCCGCCGGACCGATCATCTTGGGGCGCGATCGAGCTCGTCACGAAGGACAACGAAGACTTCCTGCACAGGGTCCTCGAAGGCGCGGCCGCGAAGCCGAGCGGCGATCCAGTTCTCGATAAGATCGGCGGCTATTACGCGGCTTGTATGGATGAAGCGGCGATCGAGAAAGCAGGCACCGCGCCGATCAAGTCGCTGCTCGAAGCGATCGCGAAGGTCACGGATGCAAGCTCCGCCGCGCAGGCGATCGCGATGCTCCACAGCGAGGGCATCACGCCTTTCTTCGCGCTCGCGCCGCAGCAAGATTTTCGCGATGCAACGCAGGTGATCGCCGGCCTCGATCAGTCCGGGCTCGGCCTGCCCGATCGCAAGTACTATCTCGAGGACACCGGCACCATGCCGAAGACCCGCACCCACTACCGCGAGCACATGGTGCGAATGGTTCGCCTGCTTGGAGACGGCGCGAAGGCTCGAGCGATCGCGGACAACGCGTTCCGGATCGAGACCGCGCTCGCGAGGCTGCAACAAGATGAAGTCGTGCGCCGCGATCCGCACGCCGTGTATCACCGGGTCGATCGCGTGGGACTCGAGAAGACCGCGCCGAGCTTCCCCTGGGGCGATTATCTCGAGACGCTTGGCATCGGCTCGGTCACCGCGATCAACGTCAACGATCCGAAGTACTACACCGAGGTCGCCAAGTTACTCGGAACGGAGACGCCGGCCGTACTACGCGACTACCTGGAATGGACCGTGCTCCGGGAGAGCGCAGACCGGCTCAGCAAGCCGTGGGTCGACGAGTCGTTCACGATGCAGAAGGAGCTCTCCGGCATCAAGGAGCTGCCTCCGCGTTGGCGGCGCTGCGTGCATCGCGTCGATAACGATCTCGGAGAGCTGCTCGCGCAATCGTATGTCGTCGAGAGGTTCGCCGGCGACTCCAAGGCGCGTGCGGTCGAGCTGACGAAGGCGGTGCTCGCAGCGATGCGCGTCGAGCTCGACAAGCTGCCGTGGATGGACGAGCCGACGCGTGGCCCGGCGAAGCAGAAGCTCGAGAAGATGGCGTACCTGGTCGGGTTCCCGGACAAATGGCGCAAGTACGAGTTCGAGATCGCGCGTACCGACTACGCGAAGAATGTCCAAGCCGCGACGAAGTGGGAGATCGCCCGCCAGCTCGCGAAGATCGGGAAGCCGGTCGATCGCTTCGACTGGCAGATGACGCCACCGACGGTGAACGCCTATTACGATCCGACGCTCAACGAGCTCGCGCTGCCGGCGGGCCAGCTACAGGCGCCGTTCTTCGGCGCGAAGTTTCATCCCGCCGTCAACTTCGGCTCGACGGGCGGCGGCACGATCGGTCACGAGATGACCCACGGCTTCGATGACGAGGGCAGCCAGTTCGACGCCGACGGCAACCTCCGCGACTGGTGGACGAAGTCGACGAAGGACAAGTTCACGGCGGCAACGAAGTGCGTCGTCGATCAGTATTCCCGATACGAAGCCGTCCCCGGTGTGAAGCTCGACGGCAAGCTCACCGCCGGCGAGAACATCGCCGACAACGGTGGCGTCAAACTCGGCTACGAGGCGTACAAGGCGTGGCGCGATCAGCAGCAGCCTGCGCCGGCGCAGCAAGTCGAGGGCTTCAGCGACGATCAGCTCTACTTCCTCGCGTACGGCCAGTCGTGGTGCGAGAAGACGACGCCGCAGTTGCTGGAGATGATGGCGCACTCGAACCCGCACTCGCCGGCGAGGTGGCGCGTCGACGGGGTGATCGTCAATCAGCCGGGCTTCGGGCCGGCGTTCAAGTGTGCGGCCGGCGCGCCGATGAACCCCGGCAAGCCGTGCCGCGTCTGGTGATCAGATCTCGGCGTGGCCGTCGCGCCAGCTGATCTGAAGCTTCGGACCTTCGGTCGTGCGGAGCTCGAGCTGAAACAGCGGTGCCCTGACCGTACCGTCGCTGTCGACGACCGCGAAGTACGTGGTGCCGCGCAGCACGTAGACCTCGGCGATCCGCGATTCGGGATCGATCAACCACACCTCGGGGATGCCGCACGCCGCATAGAACGGCAGCTTGTCGCGGCTCTCGTCTTCCGGAGACAAGATCTCGATCACGAGCTCGGCGCGCGCCTCGATGCCGCGCTGGGAGATGAACTTCGGATCGACGACCGAAATGTCAGGAATTCGGTAGTTCTTGACGCCTTTCACCGGATCGTAAACCGCGATCTCCGACGCTATTCGCCATCCGCGCGCATCTGCGAAGGTCGCGAGGAGGCGCAACAGATCGGATTTCACGAGCTGATGCCACGATGTCGGTGCCGGCGCCATGTGCAGGACCCCGTCCCAGACCTCATCGCGCCGGTCGTGGCCGAGCTTGCGGCGCTCTTCCAAGAACGCCTGCGGAATCGGAGCCATCACGCCTCTCATATCGGTCAGCATACCAAATCCTCGACGGAAACATGCCGGCGCACTGTGCACGGCTCGCGCCATTCGTAAGTGCTCGACGTTTCACATGCGCGCTGTCCGTGTCCGCTGAATACCGGACGCGCGCGGCCGTCCTACGGACAAGTGATACGATGACGGCGATGCGCGGCTGGCTGGTCCTCGCGATGCTCGGCGGACATCTCGCTCACGCCGATGTGCCGACGAAGAAGCAAGCGACACGAGCCGCCGAGAAGTGGATGCGCTCGTTCTCGGTCAACGAAGACGAGGGCGGCGACTCCGGCAAGACCGCGCTCGAGATGAGCAGCGATCCGTTCTTGTTCGACCACGACCACGACTCGTGCAAGAAGCAGAAGAAGGCAAAGGACATCTTCGAGTGTCTGCGCAACGTGGCGACGTTCGAGGTCGGCGGCTGGGGTCCGGATCGCGTGCGCGTGCACACCGACGCGAAGTTCTCGACGTGGCAGCCGAATCGCAAGCACGACATCATCGAGAAGCATCGCAAGGACCTCGCGAAGCTCAAGAACCATGTGTTCGTTCACTTCACGAGCGGTGCGAACGACGGTGCGTGGGAGGTCGTGCTCGCCGTGAGGCTCGACAAGGATGCACGGCCGATCGTCGATGCATACCTCGCGAGCTTCTTGCCCAATGCGGACAAGCACGTCGACGAGAGTGCCGCTGTCGCGGTTGCCACGACCTGGGTTCGCGCGCTCGCCGAGAGCGACGAGGCGCGCAAGTCGAATGCCCATCGCACCGGCTATCCGTTCTGGGAGATCGGCTTGCCGGTCGGCAAGAAGATGGACTGCAAGCTCGAGGAATCGGCGAGCTCGGCAAAGGAGATGTGGGCGATCTCGGCGTGCATCGCGGCCTCTGCAGATCTCGACCTCCTCGATCACCTGCCGCGCAGCTCGTGGGAGGCGATCGAAGATCCCGCCGGTTTCAAGACGCATGCCGACAAGGACAGCGACAACTTCGCGGCGGCGCTCGATCGGCTCGATCGCCTCGCCTACGACCACGTGTTCCTCTACAACCGGATCATCGAGGGCGATCAGCACTTCGAGATCGTGCTCGCGCTGCGCGACGAGGACGGAAACCCGGTTGTTGACGCGGCAGTAGCGAACCTCTACTGAACGGATTGTCAGACCTTCATGCGAAGGTCAGCGCATGGATCAGCCGAGCTTTCAGCTCACGCGGGGGGACGCAGTCACGTGGCTGCGCACACTTCCGGCGGCATCCGTCGATCTCGTGATCACCGATCCGCCGTACGAATCCCTCGAGAAACACCGCGCGATCGGGACGACCACGCGCCTCAAGCACAGCAAGGCGTCGAGCAACGATTGGTTCTCGATCTTTCCGAACTCTCGGTTTCCCGAGCTGTTCGCAGAGGTCTACCGCGTGCTCAAGAAGGACACGCACTTCTACTTGTTCTGCGATCCGGAGACGATGTTCGTCGCGAAGCCGCTCGCAGAAGAGGCGGGGTTCAAGTTTTGGAAGCCGATCATTTGGGATAAACGGAACATCGGCATGGGCTACCACTATCGCGCGCGGTACGAATGCATCTTGTTCTTCGAGAAGGGCAAGCGGAAGCTCGAGGACCTCGGCGTTGCCGACATCATCGAGGCCAAGCGCATCAACGGCGGATATCCCGCAGAGAAGCCGCCGGAGGTGAGCGAGGTGCTCATCAAGCAGAGCACGACCGCGGGCGAGCTCGTCATCGATCCGTTCATGGGATCCGGATCGGTCGGCCTGGCGGCGATTCGCAATGGTCGCGACTTTCTCGGCAACGATCTGTGCGTCGAAGCGATCGACATCACGAAAACGCGGCTGCTCGACGCAGGTGGTCGCGATGCGGCACGCGGGGTTAAGCCGGATAGCGCACCGCAGCTCGGGCTCACGCTGTAGCCATGACCGGGCACCAGTATCGCGATCTGATCGCGAGCTACATCCATCACAACTACTCGGCCGCCGGGCTCGTCGTGTACGTCGAGATCTCGCTCGGCAAGACCGTGATCGGCAAGGACCGTTGCATCGACGTGTTCGTGGTGCGGCCCGACGACCGCAAGGCGATCGCGATCGAGTGCAAGTATCAAGACTCGCTCGGCACGGTCGACGAAAAAATCCCGTACGCGCTGCAAGATCTCGAGGCGCTGTGGGTGCCGGGCTGTCTCGTCTACGCGGGGCGCGGCTGGTCGAAGGGCGTGTTGCACTCGCTCGAAGCGTCACGGCGCGCGGCTGCGTGCATGCCGGACAAGGCGACGTACGGCCGCACGAAGCAGACGCGCGAGCTCGATCACATGCTCGCGGCGGTGTTCGGCTTCTGGGAGCTCGTGCTGCCGGCGAACAAGCGGTTCAGGCGCTGAGCTACAACCGTGGACTTGACCGAGAATCGAGGAGGACGATCGTGGCGACGAAAGAACATCCCGAACGCAGTCAAGGCGTATGTCATACTGCCGACGTGGCACCCTCGACAAAACAAATTCTCAAGCAACTCATCGACGAGCTGCCAGAGGATGTGACGATCGCGGACGTCCAGTACCGCCTGTACCTCATCGATGCGGTGAATCGAGGTCGAGAAGAAATCGCTTCCGGTCAAGGGATTCCCCACGAACAGATCGCGTCCGAGATGAGGGCTAAGTGGGGCCGCGCTCGCGAAAAGTAATCTGGGCTCCATCAGCATACGCAGATTTAGATGACGTCCTTGCGAGCCGTGACAATCCAGGACGCCTGCTCGAAGCTGTCCTTGATGCGGCAGAGTCGCTCTCCACGTTCAGCGATCGCGGACGCGTTGTACCGGAGCTCGACGATCCTGTCACACGCGAGATCTTTGTTTCCGATTTTCGCCTGATGTACGAGGTCTCGACGGAATACGTCCAAATCGTAGCGTTCGTGTACGGGGCACGCGACTTCGAGACTTGGTGGCGAGAGCGTGAGCAACGCTGAGCGCTACTTGAACCACAGCGTGTCGGCGAGCCACTTGCCGTCGACCTTGAGCAGCGTCGTCAGCGTGCGACCGTTCTTCATCTTGATCTTGATCTCGGTCTTGTCGCCGGTGGCCGAGGCGACGAGCTCGTCGATCGACATCTTGCCGACCTGGTCCGCTGCCTTCTTGACGGCGGCATCTGTGATCTTCGGCTGCTGGCGCTTCGTGAAGCCGGCCTTGAGGCCTGCAACGTCGCCCGTGTTGATCTGAGCGACCTGCTTGCTGATCACGGCCTTGGCATCGGCCAAGGTGTCGGCACTCGCGACCGCGGGGATCGCGACAAACACAAACAGGGACAGCAGGAGCAGCCGCAACGTGGTCGTCATGGGCGCGACCATACACCACGCATGGTTTCCAGTTGCGCGAGATACCCAAGCTGATAGGTTCCGCGCGGATGGCAGATCCTCGACAAGGGGCCGACGAATCGGAGCCGAAGTCGCGAGCCTGGATGATCTTCGTCGGGATCGCGCTCGCCGTGATGGGCGTGATGGTCTACACGATGGTTCGCTTCAAGATGCACCAGAACGATCCAGGCGGCGAAGCCTGCGACCGCGTCGTCGAGCTCACCAAGGCGCCCGCCGATGGTGACGCGTGGGACAAGAAGGTCGACGAGACCGCGAAGCTGATCGCCGACAGCTACGTCAAGCGCAAGGCGCCGTCCGACGAACCGGTCGCGGTCACCGGCAGCACGCGCGACGATCGGTGCCGCGTGCTGTTCCTCCGGCTGACGAACGTCACGACCTATCCGGTCTTCGACAAGCTCGTGAAGTGCATCGCGCAGGCGCAGCTCGCATCCGAGCAACGCGCGTGCATCGACGCCGCCGTGATCGATTAGCGCAGCGCGCTCTGCGAGTCGGGTAGCGGCAGCATCTCGCCTTTGGCGCGTGCGAGGGCGAGCTCGGCTCGATCCGGCGCGTCGGTCTCGACGAGGACCTCGACCTGCCCGTTCCGATCGAACACCGTGACCCTGGCGCCGTCGATCAACGTCGGATCCGTGGTCGGCACCGACACCCTGCCGAGCGTCTCCCAGCGCGCGCGATGGCACTCGATGTCCTTGCGCATGAAGTCGGCCGTCAGGCCTGGAACGCGCTCGAACCGCACCCGCACACCGGCGAGTCGCCCGGCGACACGGTGTGGCGTGACCTGCGCGATCTGCTTGCGATGTGAGAACGGCGACCGCTCGCGCTCCGACGGTCCGACGTTCGCGCACGCCATCGCCTCGGCTTCGACGAGCCTGCGATCGGGCGTTTGCAGCGGCACGACCTGCGTCGACTCGCGACGTTCCAGCATCTCTGGCTCCATCTCCCAATCCCAGCACGGTTGCCAGTACACGAGGCGTTGGCCGCCGCTGGTGACCTGATCCTCGAGGACGGTATCGCCGCACGTGTAGCTCGCGGCGACTGCCGCGCGTTCGGGTGCGCTCTGACGATGCAAGCTAGGAGTGTTCGACTGCGTGCCGGCGCACGCGGCGGCCGCAAGGCACGCGATCGAGAGGCTTTTCATGGTCGTGAGTGGTGCATGACGTGCGCCACTGTCACGAAGCGTCAGCATCCATCAGATGCGTGGCGCGCTCGCACTGCCGTCGGGCTCGAATGAAGGCACCCTTGGGCACCTGCCAGTCACCGGCGAACGCGTCGTCGAGATCGACGATGAGGAACAGCACGTGCGCGATCGCCCCTGCGAGCGCCGCCGTCACGAGGGCATGGATCCACACGCGCTCGAACGCGAGCAAGTACATCGAGCCGATGACGATGATCGCGCCCGTGTAGAGCAAGATCTTCATCGCAACGGGGATGTGCGCGCGCCCCGACGACAGCCGGCTCGTACGGAGATCCATGAGATCGTTGAACCGCGACAGCACCTCGCCGTACACGGTGTGCTGGCATTCGGAATTGGGCTTGCATTGATGGATCGCGAGCCACACGTGATCGAGTCGCTCGCCGACTCGTTCCATCGTCGCCTCATCGCCGCGCGCCATCGCGTCCCACTCGTCGGTCACGACGGCGTCGAGGTAGTTGCGTAGCGTCTTCTGGATGTCGTCGCGCGTCGCCGCGGGCAGGCCGCTCGCCGTGCGATGCAGGTCGACGAGCGCGGCTGCTTCGCGATCGCAATAGCCGCGCGCGTCGTTGAACTGACCCCACACGACGTAGACGACGAACGCGAGCAGCACCGCGTAGATCCCACCGACCGTCTGGAGATAGTTGCCGACTTCATTGGTCGAGCCGGCGAGATCCGAGAACGGAACGAGCTGGCGAAACGCCAACAGACCAACGACGCTGAGGGCGGACACACCGGCGACCA
>JAQBQF010000249.1 GCA_028287115.1 Myxococcales bacterium | reverse complement strand
TACACCGGTGGCTCGCGATCCGGCTGGCTCGATTGCGTCCGGTCGTGCTGCACCTCTACGACCTCGTCAAGGCGCGTCTCCAGGTCGTCGATCACGTCGATCTGTTGATGCGGCTGCGCGATCTGCTTCGCGATGACCGATCGATCCGCCGCTCGTGTCAGGACCTGTTCGACCACATCTTCGTCGATGAGTTTCAAGACACCGATCCGCTGCAGGCGGAGATCGTGCTGTTCTTGTGCGAGCGCGGCGCGGAGGCCGCGACCGCGGGCGCGGTGATACTCGCGCCGGGCAAGCTCACGGTCGTGGGTGATCCGAAGCAGTCGATCTATCGGTTTCGGCGAGCCGACATCGCGACGTATCAACGAGTGGTCGAAATCGTGGGTCGTTCTCCACATCTCGCGGCGCGGTTGTCGTCGTCATTCCGGAGCGCGCCGGGCCTCGTCGAGTGGCTGAATCATCGATTCGCGCAGGTGCTTGGCACGTCGGATCGCGGAGAGCGCTTTGTCGCCGCGACCGGCGACGTGTTTCATCAACCGCTGTCGAAGGGGCGCACCTCCGGCTCCGATCCGACCGTGCACGCGGTTGCGCTCGATCTGCCCGACGGTGGTAGCGCGGCCGACTACCGCGCACTGGAAGCCGACGCGATGGCCAGATACGTACGATGGCTCGTGCGCGTCAGCGGGATCGAGATCGTGGATCCACACACGCGCGAGCCGCGCGCGATCGGATTCGGAGATATCGGTGTCCTCGCGATCACCACGACCAATCTGCCCGGCCTCTTCGACGCCTTCGATCGCGACGGCGTACCGTACGCCGCTCGTGGTGGATCGCTATTTCTCGGCGATCCGATCCACCAGCGCTTTCTGCTTGGGCTGTGTGCACTGGCAGACCGCGACGACGGGGTCGCGCTGGCCGCGTTGCTTCGCCCTCCATTCTTCGCAGTCGACCTCGGAGACCTGGCGCGCTCGCGCACCGACGATCCTGAGGATCGTGCGGTACAGGCGCGCGCGATCGTGCGCGAGCTCAGGCGCCGGCGCTTCGAGCGCAGCCCTGGAGCTACCGCGCGTGCGTTGCTCGAAGAGACCGGCATTGGCCGCGGGATCGCACTCGGGCCGAATGGCAGCCAGCGGCTGAGTGGCATCCGCGAGCTATGTTTTCAGATCGAGTCGCGCGCGCTCGCCGAGCAGCTCGACTTCGACGCGATCGTGGAGCACGTGCGCTGCTGGATCGATCGTCCGCAAGGACTCGACCGCCCGCATCCCGTCACCGGCGACGCGGTGCGCGTGATGACCATCCACCAGGCGAAGGGGCTCGAATTCCCGGTGGTCATGCTGTGGGACGCGCGAGCCACATGGCAGGAGCGCACGAGCCACGACGCTTGGACCGTGGACCGAGATGGCCGCGGTTGGGCGATGAGGCTCGACGTGCTGCAATGGGATGAGCCGCCCGGACTGGACATCGTCGATGAAGAACGGCAGATGCGCGCGGCGGAGCGCAAGCGCCTCGTCTACGTCGCGGCGACGCGTGCGCAGGATATCCTCGTGATCCCGAAGATCGGAGACTTCAGTGACCGCTGGATCTTCAGTCGGCTTCTTGGCGTGACGAGCTCGCACACCGTGGTCGAGCGAGAGCTCCACACACCGGCGGCACACGCCGAGTGGTTCGATGCCGCATCGCCAGGTGTCGCGGTCGCGCCGAGGGCGTCCACGGATCTCGACGTCGACCTCGCGCGGGAGTGGAACGAGCGAGCGACCGAGTCCTCGCGCGAGCGGCTTCGCCCGACCGCGTTCACGCAGGCTGCGTCCCCGCGCTTGCTATGGGGGAAGAAGGGTCGGTTCGGCACGGTGTTCGGCGAGACGGTTCACGTCGCGATCGGCCTGGTGTTGCAGGCCGGTAAGGACGCCGAGGACGCCGTACGAGGCGCAGCCGTGAGCACGGGCTTGACGGCGCACCGGAATGAGGCCATCGAAGACGTCATCCGAGCGCTCGCTACGCTTGCCGCACTCGGGGTGTCGTCGTGCAGGCTCGAATACCCGATCGCAGGGGTTGCGAGGAGCGGAGCGCTCGTCGCGGGCTATGTCGATCTCGTGGCCTCGCTCGCAGTCGGGCTCGTCCTCCTCGATTTCAAGACCGACCACCCGCCGGCGACCGAGGAGCTGATATCGAAATCCTACATCGATCAGGTGCGCGGTTACGCGTCCGTACTCGAGCATGGACTGGGCACTGGCCCGGTCCGCGCCGGCCTGCTGTTCACCGCTGACGGCGCGGTTCGCTGGTTGTCATCAGACGACAATGGTCGAACGTAGGCTCGGAGGTGAACCAGGACCCTCCGATGCATGGCACGCTAGGAACCACCGATGCCTCCGCCGCGCCGCGCGCGCAATGTCAGCGATTCGCAGGTCGTTCGCGCGCTCGCGCTGCTGATGGAGATGGCGCGTGCTCGTCGGGGAGTCGCACTCAAGACGTTCGCCGAGAAGCGGGGGTATCCGCTGCGCGCGGTCTACCGGTCTCGCGACGTCCTCGTGAAAGCGGGCGCGCCGATCCGGGTGAACCCGGAGAGTGCGGGGCGCTGGCAGTTGATGGATGGCTGGCTGCCGCCGTCTGTAGTGGGCGCGGCTCGGGAGGAGCTGATGGCGCTGTTCGTCGCGCGCCAGCTCGCGCCGGGTTTGCGTGGAACGCCGGTGGCACGCGCGCTCGACAGTCTGTGGGCGAAGCTCGCGAGCTCGGGCCAGCAACAACAGCTACCGTTGAACGAGGTGGCACTGCCGTTCTCGGTCCGGACGTTGTCGGCGATCGATTACGGCGAGCACCGGATCACGATCGACAGACTGCAAGAGGCCAGCGATCGGAAGCACGCGGTCAGGATCGAGTACCGCACGCCCGATGCGGCGACGACACAGCGAGTGATCGAACCCGGATTCTTGCACTGGGATGGTGGGCTCGAGGCGATGTACGTGCCGAGCTGGTGCAGACTTCGCGATGCGATCCGCGTGTTCGCGGTTCATCGCATTCTCTCGATCGAGTCGTTGCCGGACGACAGTGCCCGCTCAGGGCCGGCGAAGCGGAGCCTCGAGCGCGCCTTCCGC
>JAQBQF010000215.1 GCA_028287115.1 Myxococcales bacterium | reverse complement strand
GTCTTGAACTGGGTCACGACGCCCATGGCCGCGCGGGTTCCAGCGATGGTGGTAGGTCGACGAGCCGACACGGTACCTTCGCATACGCCCCATTTGTCGGCGTCCGCGGGCGGGGCAGCGCCGAGCGTAGCGTGCAGCCGATGCGCGGCTCCATTCCAAACGTACTCGCTCGCGATCCAGCCGATGATGAACACGATCGAGAAGACCAGCAGGCTCGGCGCCGAAAGGATCGGCCGGTTGCTGCTGTAGGGGGCCGGTGGGGAGGTCATGGACACGAGGAACATCATCGGGCCGGTTGCGAGAACCATGCGCACGTAGAATTGGCTCGAGCCCTTCGCCCACAGCGGTTTCTCGCGCCTGCGAAACTCCGGCACGTCGAGTCCGGGGCGGAACGAGAGCCCGACGGCGGCCCACATCGGTGCGTTGACGAGCAGCTCCCATTTGATCCGCGCCGAATGGCTGAACGCGAAGCCGACCAAGCAAAGGATCACGGCGAGCAACGCGAATCCCGATGGCAGCCAGGCGAGCAAGCGCGGCGAGCTCGCGGGATCTCCCGGATCGCCGATGATGTCGCTGCTGCTCTTCGGGTCGCGCGGCGCGTGTTCGCGTTCCTTGCGTTGCGAGATCGCCAGCGTCATCGCTCGCATCGCGTCCTCTCGCTCACCGAATGTAACGATCTCCGCCATGAGGCGCGATGGCCGGCCAGCGTCGCCGGTTGCATGCTCGACTGTCTCGCCGAAGACTTCGATCGGCTCTCCCGGTTCGATGGACAGGACATGAAGCTCGACATCCCCGAGCTCCGCACTCAGGTTGTAGTCGAGACCGGCGGCCTCGGGTCGTGCGCGGAGCTCGCTCCAGGGTCCGCGTACGATCGACGGAGTCGCGCCGACGAGCTGCAGCTCCTCGTTGATCATCTCGATCGTCGCGACGCCGCCCTCTGCGAGCGCGAGCACGAGCTCGCCCTGTTCGACGCTCGACAGCGTCTCGTTACCGGACACGAGCGTGATCCGCCGAAACGTCTGCTGGGCTGCGCCCTCCGCTTGCACCACGCCACGGAGCCTCACCTTCACGTGCCGCACTCTAGCTCCTCATTGTTCACCGCAACATCCGGTGCTTACGACGAGCCATGATCCGAGAGATGATTCCAGTCACGACCATCAGCGCTGCAAAGCCGATGAGCAGGTCGGACTTCCACCGCTGCTGCCCGAGCAAGGGCGTCCGCTGATAACACTGCTTCACCGCCGAGCCGAAGTGATCGAGGAACCCGTCATATTTGTTGAGGCGTTCACGATCGACTTGCCCAGGCACCTGTTCCGCGTCGACTTCCCCGATCGGGATCTCGCGAAACGCCGAGTACGTGCACTTAGCGACCGGCACCATGAGCCAAACGAACATCACGATCATGCCGAGCAGGCACCACGACGAGATTCGTCGCCAATCGAAGTCGAGGAAGCTCGGCACCCGCACACGACCGAGTGTCCCACAGTGTTCCACGTACAGTGCAAGTGGCTGCGTCGCGTCGGCATTTCCCGCCCCAGCAGCGTGAAGACGTCTCTCAACACGTGCTGTGAATGAGCGCGATGACACGTTCGTTCGGTACTCGCCGATTGTACTCGGCGACTGCCGCTTCGCTCTGCAGCACGAGAACGTCCGCTGCATGCTCGCGCGCGAAGTCGATCGTCCGCTGCGAGACCTGCAGCACGAGGTCGACTCCGCGCGAGAAGATGATGACGTCAGGTTTCGTTAACAGCAGATCTTCGACGTCGGCGATTTGGATGCCGGGGTCGTGACGCGTTCCAGTCTTGCGCCAGTCCCATTCCTCGACGCCTCCGGGGAACAAGCGCGCATCCTTGAATTCGGCACCGGTCGAGTCGATGATCTGTCCCCAGCGAAAGCTCGCGATCGATCGATTGCCGAGTGGGATCTTCATGGAACCGAGACTGATCGTATCAGTCGGGCGCGGCCTGCTTCAAATCATCGCGAGCGGCACCGGACCCATGGCGGTGGAAACAGCTTGGCGACGCCACGTTGACGGTTCCGTGCGAGGTCGTCAATGTGGTCGATACGTCGCTACTGCACGTGCGGTGCGTTCGCTGATCTCGCGGCCGCGAGGTTGCCACCTCGCGTGTTGACGGGACACACAGCGGCGAGCGCGGTTGCAACGAAACCGGCCGGCACTGGCCGTGTCACTCCGACATGGACGCGGTCGAGGTCGTCGCGCGGATCGCAGACTCGGTCGTCGATGTCGCGATCCTCCCTGCCGGTGCGCGGTACAGGATCGGCAGTGCACCGGGAGTCGACCTGCCGGTCTTGGCGCTCGGAAATTTCCCGCTCGTCGACGGCGACTGCATGCGCGTGCCGGCCGGCCTTACCGCGATCGTCGACGGCCGCCCTGATTCGGGACCGGTGATCTCGATCGAGGGATCGATCGAGCTGCAGGTCGGCCTCGTCACGTTCACGATTCGTCGCGTTGCGCGGCCCAGCCAGCCGCTACCTCGTGCGCGTCTCGATCGCCGACCGTTCGCGTACCTGGTCGCATCGTTGGTGGTCCAGCTCGCGCTCTGGTTCGCGGCGGTGACAGTCTGCCCTTTCGAGCGGCTGTCGCCCCGACCCTCGCAGCCTGCCGCGCATCCGGTCCGCGTCACACGCGTGCGCGCGCCCGAGCGATCGCCGGTGCCGAAGCCGCCGCCGCAGCCCACGCCGATTGCACCGCAACCAGCCGCTCTCACCGCAAACCACAAGGCTCGCGAGAAGCGCGCGTATCGTGAGAACGTCCCGATCGCGCCCGATCCCGACAAGGCGTTCGCCGAGCTCCAAGATCAGCTCGATCGCATCCACATTGCCGAGCAGGTCGCGGACGCCGGTCCGCGCTACGATCCCGATGCTGCCGAGGGTGCCGGCTTCGGCGGCGGCGGACATCACTTCGATGTCGATCGCGTCGCACCGCTCAAGACGATCGCCGTTACGAGTTGGGGGTTGCCGACCTTCGTCCACGCGCGCGGCGTGCTCGCGCCTCATCCGACGATGACGATGTGCGACGAAGATAGCTGCCTGACGCGAGGACCGATCGAGATCGCGACCGTTCTCGCCACCCTCGAGCAACACCACGCCGAGATCGCGCAATGCTATCGCGAGCACACCGGCGATCTCGTGGGTCAGATCCGCGTGCGGTTCGCGATCGGCCGCGACGGAAACCTCGCAGGAACGCTCGGAACCCACGACGGACCGATCGGCTACGGCACCGGCACCGTCGGCATGTGCGTTGCGAAGCTCGCCGCGGGTCTGCGCTGGCCGAAGGCCGAGAACGAAACGTGGGTGTTCGTCGGCATCGCGTTCCAGCCCGCGTGATCGAGAGATCCGATTCGCAACCGGCCGCGCTCGTCGGACTCGCGAGCGGCCTATGGGGCGCTTACTTCGCAGACTTCCGCGGAGCGCGTCCCCACTCTTCACTTCCGACGCAAGCGTAGACGCCCTTGACGACGTTGCAGTAGCTCGCGATCCACTCGGCGGTCTGCCCGACCCCGTCCTTGCCCGTGGGGGAGAATGTCAGAACGGACGCGCCGCTCGGCTGGTTGACGAACGCGATCAACTGGAGCTTCTTCGTGCCGCGCGCGCCCTTGAACTGGAACGTCACGAAACCTCCGGACAGCGTCACGGTCCCGCCGTCCGCCTCGCGAACCGTGTGGTTGCCCGAGCGGCCGGTGAACTTGTAGTCGAAGGCGCCGTTCGCCTTGATCACGTAGGTCTCTCCGAAAAACACCGTCGACGTGCCCGCATAACTGCCGGTGCTCGAATCGACATACGTGGCGACGCTGCCGGCGCCATAGCTCCACGTTCCCGCGAGATCGGCGAGCGTGACCGTCGGCTGCAACGTCCCGATCAGCACGCGGTCGGGACGTTCCGTGGTCACCGGCGCTTGCGCTGCCGGCGCTTGTGCTGCCGGCGCTTGCGCTGCCGGTGCCGCCGCGGGGAACCGGATGCTTGCGATGATCCCGTCGATGGCTTTCTGATACGCAACCGCCGCGGCCGCGTCCGCGGTGAAGATCACGAGCGTCGTGACCTGCGCGCCACCGTCGAGGACCACGACGCGCTGGAGCAGCGCCGTGCCGCTGACCGTCGCAGGCGCACTCACCTCGAGCACGGTGCGCCCGACAACTTTCCGGCGCACGGGCGTCGGCTTCTGATCCTTTAACGGCCCGGCGACCGCCTGCCATTCCTTCGCGAACTCCGCATCCAGATCCGCAGCGGCAGCGCGCGATTCGTACAACGAGATGATGCAGTAGCGCTTCGCGTCGGCGTGCGTGAGCCGCGCGTGGTCGGGACCTTCCATCTCGGACTTCCAGCCTGCCGGCAGTGCGTAGGTCAGGCCGCCGACCTCGCGGCGATCCTCCTTCGCGTCAGCCCGAGCAGTCCCGAAGCACCCGAACACACAAATGCCGATGACGACCGCGTAGCGCATGGGCATGAGTAGGCGAGGCTAACGGTCCAGTCAATCGTCGCGCGCACCGTCCACGTCGTGCCTCAGATTCGGCATGCTTAGCCATTGACGAGAGCGCCCCGTGACGGAGTTACTGCCTGCATGCAAAGGAAGCGCGGTCTTGCCGCACTTGTGAGCGCAACGGCGTTGGCGATCGGCGGCATCTGGGCCGTCCATGCTCGCGACAACAGCAGTCGAGCCGTACGCCACATTCCGAAAGATGATCGACGCACGGGACCGAGCACGCACCGCGCCGGCCCAGCCGAGCTCGCCGTACGCAACCGCATCGCACGCGAAGAGTCGTCGAAGATCTCGCGCAAACATCCGGGAACTTCGGCGGCGTTGCCGTCGGTCCCGGCGACGACCTGGGTCAACCTGGGCCCGACGGATGCGCCGAAGGAGTTCAACTACTTCGAGATCGCGAGCGTCGACTCCGGCCGCCCCAACACCATCATTGTCGATCCGCGTGATCCCAACGTGGTCTACATGGCGGTTTCGGGCGGCGGCGTGTGGAAGACGTTCGACTTCGTGTCGGCCCCGAGCCCGACGTGGGCGCCGACGATGGATACGCTGCCGAACCTCGCGGTCGGTGCGCTCGCGCTCGACCCCGATCATCCCGACACGCTCTACGCGGGCAACGGCGACTTCGTCGACACGTCCGGAAACACGATCCTGAAGACGACCGACGGCGGTGGCACGTGGAGCGACCCGATCGTGCTCGCGGGCACGTATCCCGCACCGAACGGCGTCGTCGCGAACGTCGGCTCGATCCGTGCGGTCTCGGCGCGTGGCGATTTGGTGTTCGCCGCGACCGACGTCGGGCTGTTTCGGTCGAGCGATGCGGGCGCGAGCTTCGCGCTCGTCGATCTGCCGAACGCCGGCGGAAGCGCGCTCGCCGAGTCGATCTGGAATATCGTCGACGTGGGCGGCGGCGCATGGGTCGCGAGTGGGATGACCGCGTGCGCCGTTGGCGCCCCTCCGCCCGGCTTGTTCGGCGCGAACGCCGGTCAGTTCGGCTGCACGCTTGGCAACAACGTCGCGATCTGGCGATCGGACGATGGCGCGAGCTGGTCGCCCGTCACGTCTTTACCGCCAACCGCGGGCACCGGGCGCACGACGCTGGCGGTTGGATCGACCGCGGATCCCGCGAACACCGTGATCTATGCGTTCGTGGGATCGGTCAACGGCGATCGCACGATGGGGTTCTGGCGGTCGAAGGACGGCGGCAAGACCTGGCGTGACTCGACCGGCACGCTCGCGAACCCGACGCTCGCGTCGAACATGGACGACTCCTGCGTCGACATCAATGTCGGCCACAACCAGACTTGGTACAACCAGGCGATCGTCGTCGATCCGACGAACGCGGATCACGTGCTCGTCGGTGGCAACTTGTGCGGCATGCGAACGCTCGACGGCACCGCGGACGCGCCGACGTGGGAGCTGGTGTCGCACTGGCTTCCCGGAACGGCCTTCGGAGAGACCGCGAATGGTCGATTGCCGTACGTTCACGCGGACTGGCACACCGCGACCGCCGTCGCCTTCAACGGTCAGGCGCGGATCTTCGCAGGAACGGACGGCGGCATCTTCAGCAGCACGAACTTGTTCGATGCGAATACCCCGGCCGAGTCGGTGACCTGGACCCACCACAACCGCGGCCTCGCGACACACCTCATGTACGCCCTCGCGTCCGGCGATCCCGTAACGGCGAACCCGTTCCTGTTGTACGCGGGACTTCAGGACAACGGCACGCGGTTCCGCGCCGATCCGGCGAATCCGTCGGCGTTCAACCAAGCGATCGGCGGTGACGGCATCGGCGCGACCGTCCATGTCTCGACGAGCGGCACGACGTATTGGGGCAGCGTCGAGTTCGGTCGCCTGTTCTGCAAACCCGCCGAGACCGACTGCTCCGTCGAGCTCCCCGAAGCACCCGACGATGCGAGCTCGCATTGGCATACCGCGAGCTCACCGGTCGCCATGCTGGCGGATGCCGCGGAGATCGACGAGCGCGTGCGCGAGCGGCTGCGAGGCATTGGAGAAGACAGCGAGCCGTTCTTCATTCACTACGCGAACGTCGAGACCGACGTCGACGGCCAAAGCGTGCTGACCAACACCGACCGGCAAGTGTTCGTCAGCGTCGCCCAGGGCAGCGGCTTCGCGTTCACTCCGATCTCGCAAGACCTCACCACCGACCCGAACGGCGCTGGGTTCTCGAACGTCACTGCATCGCGCACGATCGCTGGTCTGTACGGTGCAGCCGGCTTGACCTCGCGCAAGCCGTTTTACTTCACGACGACCGGAAATACGCCGGCGACATGGACGACCGCGCAGCCGGTGTTCCCGACGGGCACGACCGCTCGGCTCACGGGACCGGCGGCTCTCGATTTTCCGCCGGTCCTTCCCGCCGGCACGCAGCCTGGCCAGGTCTTCATCGGCGCGTTCACCGGGACGTTGAACGATGCGAATCAAACGCCGCCGCCCGATACCAAAGGTCGGCTCTACCGCACGACCGATTTCGGCCAGACCTGGACTTCGATCGTCGGCGCCGATCCAGCGCACCGGCTGCCGAACGTGCCCGTCTACGTCGTCAAATACGATCCGCTCACGGCCACGACGATCTACGCCGGCACCGAGCTCGGTGTGTATCTCTCGCTCGACGACGGCGCGACGTGGGATCGCATGGGTGAAGGCCTCCCGATCGTGCCCGTGCGCGACATCTACGTCGCGAAGAATCAAGAATTCATTCGCGTCGCGACGTATGGACGTGGCTTGTGGGAGATCTATCCGAGCGCGGGCGCGAACCATGGCGCGCCCGGCAACGGCGACTACGATCGCAACCTACGGATCGATTGGATCGATCTCGCTGCGATGTCGTCACGACTCGGCGTGACGCCCGCGACGACGGCGCCGCCGTTCTACTCCTGGATCATGGACATCACCGGAGCCGGCAGCGATCCACCGCTGCAGTCGATCGACGGTGCCGATCTCGAAGCGTTGCTCGCGAAGTTTGGAGGTCATCCATGAAACGCATCATTCTCGGGCTCGCGCTCCTTACGGCATGTGGCGACAACACACTCGGGCCGCCGATTGTCTACACGGACCCGTCGGGCGGCGCGTTGCGACTCGTCGGCGATCCCGCAACGACGTCGCACGAGATCGTGCTCGATCTCGTCGTCGGCGATCAGACCTTGACCGGATTCTCGGTCGGCTTTGATCTGCCGCTCGACGTCACGAAGGTCAAGCTCGCCGGCTTCACGCCGGGCGCTGCGCTCGACCCCGGACCCGCGCCGCTCGCCGCACAAGCGGCCATGCCGACCACCGGTCCGCTCGCGAGCCTGCTCGTCACCGGGCAAAGCGAAAAGGCGAGTCGTCCCGGGGCCGCGGACACGCTGCTCGCGCCTGGCACGGTGCTCTACACGATCACGCTCGACTTGATCGATGGTGCGTCGCCGGGCCTCGTGTTCGACGGCACCGTCACTGGATTCCGCCTGCCATCGGGCGGCCTCCGCAATCGCGCTGGGCTCACGATCGTCGAGCCAAAGAACGTCGCGATCGGCAAGCTCGAAGTCATGCGCTGATCGCTGCTCTCTTCGCGCGACCGGTCGCCATCTGCTCGGCGAACATCGTGTTGTCGCCGCCTCCGATATTCTCGGCACTCTCGTGCTCGAAGATTGCAGCGCGATGCAGCATGAGAAGCAGTTCGTTGATTTCGGCCTGCCTTGCCGTGCTCGCTTGTCGTAGCGAGCGTCCGATGCCCGCCGTGAATCGAGCCGAAGCCGCCACAGATCGCCCTCAGGTACGCAAATCCGACGACAGGAACTTGCTCGTGCTCGTCGCCGAGATCGTGGATACGAAAGCCTGTCAGCGGCTCCGAAACACGTATCGAGGTCTTGCTGGTTTGCAAGATCCAGCCGTCATGGGCGGCACGCTTTGGATCCGTGAGTGCTCGATCGAGAACGACGGCACGAACATCACCGCGCGACTGTCCGGAGACGGATGGGAATGGGTCAACAAACAACAGGAGAAGGCGGAAGCCAAATTCGCGGTGCAGCAATACGTCAAGTTCCACGTGGCAGCGACCGTTCGCGGCACGCTCGACGCCTCGTACGGACCGCGCAGCAAGATCGTGACGATCTGGTTCGCCCCGACCGGGCACCCAGCGGTTCAGTTTCAGCCGATCGGGAATGTCTCGGTCGACGAGCAGGGCCTGTGGTCGTCGATCGTCGGGACCGCCTCGTCGGTAGTGTCGGAGACCCCAAATCAAAAGGCCACCGAGCAGGTCCAGAAACAAGGTGCGCAGTCATTCACGTCGAAGCTCGATAAGGGGCTCACGATCACGTTGAATGCGTGCACGGGACAGTCGCATACGGCATTTGGCCAGGTGCCCGAGGCGCAAGCGGAGAAACAGAGCGCCGCGAAGCCATCGAGTACACCGGTCGCGCTCAATGAAGGTGGCCTGGCAATGTTCGGGCCCGAGACGGGCTCGAAGATGAACATCGTCGTCGACGTGACCTCGGGCACGGTCCACGTCGACGCGGTCTGTCGCGCGCAGGCGGATGCGATCGCCCAAGCGTTTGTTCGAGGGACTCAGCTGCCGGCGGTGAAGACGCTCGCGAGTGCAGACATCACCGGCAACGGTCAGCTGCCGGTGAAAGGCGCGGATTGCCCCGTCGTCGTGATCGCGCGACCGCGGACACCTCGAGCGACGTTTTCGTGGAAGCGTGACCCGCCCGCGTCGAGCACTCCGCTCGTCGAGTGCGCGAAGCGGTCTGCGCGAAACCGCACGACGAACACGCGTTCACACGCCACCCGTCGCTAGCCGGTCCTGATAGAAGGTCTGTCCCGCGGCACCCGCCGGGCCGGTCGTCGACAAATAGATTCTGCCAATTCGACGTTTTCTCGTCGAAGATTTCGTCAGTGCCCTACTGAATTTCAGTTCGCGCCGCCGTGCGACCGCGCTAGCGTGCTCGCACCGTGCAGCTCGCAGATACGCTCCCAACGACGAACGCCCAACCCGGACCATCGCGCCGAGATACCGCGCCGGCGAGCGCGGTCGAGTTGGCGCAAGGTTCGAATCGCACCCATACAGCCCGCGAGGTCGACGGAGGCCTCCAGATCGGACCCTTCGAGCTTCGCCGGCGACTCGGAGCGGGCGGCATGGGCGTGGTGTACGAAGCGATCGATCGTCGACTCGGACGCGCCGTCGCGCTCAAGCTCGTGTACGGCGGGCGCGGTGTGGGCGACTCGCTGCTCCTCGATGAGGCGCGGGCGATGGCAAGCGTGCGGCACCCGGCGGTCTTGACGGTATATGAAGCGGGCGAGCTCGATGGCTCGGTCTATCTCGCGATGGAATTGATCCGGGGTGCCACGCTGCGCCAGCACTGCGAGCGCACGCATCCCACGCGGAAGGAGATCATCGCACTCTACCGCCGCGCCGCGGCAGGGCTCGAGGCCGCACACGCGCACGGCCTCGTCCACCGTGACTTCAAACCCGACAACGTGCTCATCGAGCGCGAACCCGAGCTGCGCGTGATGGTCGCCGATTTCGGGCTCGCCACCGTCTGCAACCGCGACGCCGCCGGATCGGAGCTTGCCGGCACGCCCGCGTACATGGCGCCGGAGCAACTCGATGCCGGTCCCCTCGACGAGCGCGTCGACGTGTTCGCGTTCTGCGTGTCGCTGTGGGAAGCGCTGCTCGGCACGAGGCCGTTCGCGGGTCGTACGCTGGCCGAGTTGCGCGAAGCGATCGACGTGCCGCTACGCGTCCCGCGAGAGCTGCCAAGGCGAATCGGCGAGCTACTCGTTCGCGGGCTCGCCGCCGAACCAGCCGCGCGGCCGACGATGAGCGACATCATCGCCACGCTCCGACCGAAGGCGAATCGACGGCTCGCGATCGCGGCCGGTGCGGTGGTGGCGCTGTTGTCGGTAATCGCCACGATCGGCTGGGTTCGCGAGCCGTCTTACAACGACGACCTCGCCGCGAGCTGCGCAGCGATGCCCACACCGGGGCAGATCACCCTGAATTGGCAGCACGCTATCGCGGGGACCGGGGTGCCTGCGTGGGTGCGCACGCGTGTCGCGACGCGGCTGGCCGCGCGCGATCGCGAGGTCGTCGCGTTGCAGCATCAGGTGTGCACCACCGGCGACAATGAAGCGCGTCGCGCATGGATGAGCTGCCGCCGCGATCACGCGATCGACGAAGCCGAGCTCGTGCGCGCGCTATCGACACCGTGGCCGAGCTACGATCACCTCGAGACCGCGCTCGATCTACCGTGGCCATCGATGTGCACCGCACCCGCGGCTCGACTCGACGCGGTGCGCGAACCGACCGAGCCCGCCGCGCGCGCCGACCTCGACGATGCCAAGCGCGCACTCATCCGCGCCGTTTATGCCGCCATCGGAGGCAAGCCGTGGCACGTCCAGCCTGATCGCACCGGCGTGCTCGAGCCCGAGCGCTTGCTCGAGGAAGCGGCCTATGGCGACGAACTCACGACGCAAGCACGGCTCGGTCTTCTCGAGCGTGCGGTCGAGCGCGCAGAGCGCGAGGGCCATGTCACGACGGCCGCCCGCGCGTGGCTCGCACTCGCCGTCGCGCGCGGCGCTGCCAAGGTCGACGGCGCCTCGATCGATCTCGCGTACGCCCAGGCGAGTTGGTCGATCGATCGCGTGGGCAATCCGCCGATGCTGCGCTCTCGGTGGCACGCCGCATCCGTAGGACGCGCCTGGCAGCTCTCCGACCTCGCGGCGGTCGAGCGTCATGCGCGGGCCACCGAGGCGCTGGCCGGCGACGATCCGGATCGCCGCGCGCTCGCCCTCCGGGTCCTCGCCGACGCGGCCGCAGCGCGGGCCGATTTCACGGCGGAGCGCGCGCTGCTCGAAGCACGGCTACCCGAGATGAAGAACGCGAAGGACGTCGCGGGCGCGCGGTTCTTCACCACGTATGCGGAGTGCCTGTATCACCTCGGCGAGAACGAGCTCGCGTCGCGCGAGATCGACCACGCGATCGAGCTGGCGCGCACGTACGAAGGTGAGCGCGATCCGGCGACCGCGGAGGCCCTGCTGGTGCGTGGTTCGATCGAGCTTGATCGCGAAGACCTCCCGGCGGTGACGCGGACGGTCGATGCAGCCCTCGATATCCTCTATCAAACCGTCGGCCGCGACCACCTTAGCGTCGGCATGGCTTTGAATCTGCGCACCTCGGCGCACGCTGCGGCGCGGCAGTGGAAGGACGCGCTTGCTGACAGCGAAGCGGCCGAGGCGTTGTTCGAGGCCAAGCTCGGCCCGCGCGCCGAGGAGGCGATCTTCGCGCGCACGCAGATCGGCCAGACCGCAGAGATGCTCGGCGATCGCAAGCGAGCGCGTCGCGAGCTATCGCGTGCGCTCGGCGATGCGCGCATCACCTACGGTCCGGACGACACGCGCACGGCGGACATCGAGATCATGCTCGCCGATCTCGAGGTCGGCGATCATCACAACGCCGAGGCGCGCGCCTTGCTCGAGCACGCGGTTGTCGTGCAGGAGCGCGCGAAGCTAGACCCTCCCTACCTCGCGCAGGCGCAGGCCGACCTCGCGAAGGTGCTGGACGATCGTCCGCGTGCGATTGCCTTGGCCCGCGCCGCGCTCGCCAGCTGGCACGGCCTTCCGGCATGGAAGTCTCAATCCGAGGCGCTGACCACTTGGCTCAAGAGCCACCTCCGAGCTTGATTCGTGTACGAGACGCGCGCTGGCAAGCTCGCGCGCTCACGCCGAGATCAACGGCCGCTGCCCAGGTTCGTGCGCCAGTTGGCGCCGAGCGAGAACAGATCGACGTGCGTGCGATACGTGCCCGGGAACGCCTCGGTGCCCGTGGCAGTCACGTCGTCGAACATCGCGTGCTGGTAGCCGAAATCGATTCGCAGCGCGCGCTGGATGTTGACGCCCGCGCCAAATGAGAACGCCCAGCTGTTGCCGTCGGTGAGCGAAGGCGACACGGTGTCCGTCGGTTGCGACGAGACGCTGCGCAAGCCGCCGCCGCGCACGGTCAGCTGCGGCAATGCAGCGAGTCGCCACTCGACGCCGACTCGGTAGACGTGTGCGTTGCGATAGTTCCGCGGCACGGAGACGGTGAAGCCGTCGGTGCCGACGAACTTATCCTCGGTGTATGCGTTCCAGCGCTCCCAGGTGTACGCCCCCATCACGGTGATGTTGCGCTCGATCGCGTACGCCGCACCTACGACGAGCACGTTCGGGACCTTGAGGGCCTCGGTCACGGCCTGATCGTGAATCAGCGGCATGAACGAAGCCGGCACGCCGGTGAAGTGTGCGTTGCCGGAGAGCGACAGATCGCCGGAGTGCGAGTAGTTGACGCCAATCGACAGCGGGATCTGCGGGGTGCGAATCTCGACGGCTACACCGAAGCTGTTCGCGCCGCCCGAGAGCCCGATCCCGCCATCGCCCTGGTGATCGAGGAAGTTCAGCGACTGATGCAGCTCTTCGGTCGCTTGGTAGCGCAGATAGGAGACACCGACCTTGAGATACCGAACGGGCTGGAACGCGGCACCGGCGCCGATCCGATACACGCGCTGATCGACGGTCTGGATCGCCTCCTGACCTTGCCAGCCGTTCGGCCAAACGAGTGAGCCGCCGGCGGGAACATCGGCACCGACGCCGATTCCCCACGCCATGTCGCGCGACACGTGACTGCCGAACGAAACGGCGCCGCTAACCGGCGTGTTGTACTGCGGGATCAACGACGCATCGCCGAGCGATGGATCCGACCACGTCGTGCGGTTATTGAGGATCTCACCGCTCGCCGAGATCGCGAGCCCGTCCGGACCGGCGAGCGCAGCCGTGTTCAGAAACAGCGCTTCAGGACCGGTCTGATCGGCGGTCGCGGATGAAGACAACGCGAGGTCTCGCGCGTTCTCGTTGGGAATGATGTAACCGCCCGCGAGCGCCGTGGCCGGCAGGGCAATCGTGATTGCGAAGACTAGTTTGCGCATGGAATGCCCTTACGGGTGTTGGACGCGAAGCGGGAGGGTGTCGGACATCACGAAGTTCGCGACGTCGGTTTGAGCATTGGTCGTCAGACTCGGCGTGATCCAGTCGGTCAGGAACGTGTGCTGGACCGTGCCGGCCGAACAACTGCCGAACGTGAACCCGGGCGTGACGAAGAGCTGAAAAGATCCGGTACCCGCGGGCGCGAAGAATGCCGCACCGGTCGGCAGGGGTCCGGTCGGGACATTGCTCGCGAGCAACAAGTTCCACGGATTCGGCACGACCTGATCGCAGTTCGCGGCTTGGGTCAGGATCTTCTTCGGCAACTGCGGCACCGATCCGTTCGTGTTGCCGCCGAGTGGTGGCAGGAGATTGGGCAACGTGTTCGCGGTGAGGTGTCCCGCGAAGTTGATCGGATCGGCGGGGTCGAGCACGGTCTTCGCGACGACCAAGAACTGCAGATATTCGGACGTGCCCGGCACCACGCCGAGCCCCGCGAGCAGCGCGTTTGTGGTCGCCTGAAACGCCGGCGAGCTCGTGAAGATGTCGACGATCGTGCCGCCGCCGACGTTGAGCGCGGCCTTCGAGATCCGCGGGTTCGTGGCGACATCCGCCGTGCCCTGGATCGCGCCGAGCGACTGCCCCGAGAAGTAGATGGTGGCCGGGTCGATGATCACGCCTTGCGCGACCATGTGATCGAACAGGAGATGACCGGTCGGCGGCGCGCCCGAGGGCACGAACGCGATCGCGCGCACGAGCTGCGCCTGATCGATCAAGTCCTGGCGAAGCGTGTCGCGCGTGCGGAAGAAGTTCGTCGTGACGAGGTAGTTGCTCGAGACGAGCGGGATGCCGTCGGTAGCAGCGCCCGCACACGCGCCGGAGCAGGTCGGACTGACAGGGCGCTTGACGAAACCGGCGGTCCCGCAGGTGCCGGGCGGATTCGTGTCGCCCTGCGCACCGGACGGCAGCGTGGTCGTGCACGTCGCACCCGTGTTGCACTGGTTCATCGAGCCGGACGTGCAGAACGAGCGGTCGCCGTGCTTCGCGGCATCGATCGCGACCACGGTCATGCCCGCCGCCGTGAACGTATCGGCGACCGTCAGCATGTCGGCGCGTCCACCGCCGAGGCCGTGGCGGAATACCATCAAGGGGGCGCACTTGCCGAAGAGCGCGAGCGCGCCGGTGCACGCCGGGACTTGCGTGTTCGCGACCTTGGGCGTCGCGATGAGGACGTGGATCGTCTCGAGCGCGCCCTGCGTCGGATCGGGGAGGAAGGCGCCCGTGATCGGGTCGAGCGCATTCAGCGTCTGGATATCGAGCTCGATGATCTCGTTGATGTTGGTCGACGGGACGCGTGCGGTGTCGACGCCGAACCGCGTGAACGCCGCGCTGGGAGTCCTGGTGACCAGCGATGCTGCGACGATCGACGCGGTCGATGCAGGCAGCGTGTATGGAAGCGCCGCAAGCTTGATCGCCTGGCTGAGGATCGTCTGGGTGTGGAACGTGTAGGCCATCGCGACGTTGGCCGCGGGGGTACCGTTCATCGCGAGCGTCGCGAACACCGGCTGGAGCTCGAGGCGCATCTTCTCGACTTGCGCCGCGGTCGCATCGTCGATGCCGACGAGTGCCGAATGACCGCCGACCGTGATCGGGTTCTTGAACCGCACGACCTTGGCGACGGTGCCCGGACCGATCGAGTTGCCGGCCTTGTCGTGGATCCCGGTCGTCATCACGACGGCATAGTCGGTGGCATCCTTGAGCGGCTTCGTGCGGAACACGGACGTCGGATCGCCGCGCGAGGCGCCTGCAGGCTGGATCGCGATCACCGGCGAGAGCGGGTTCGGCACACCGCAGCCGGACGTGAACTCGCACGGCTCGAGGATCAGGTTCGCCGGATTGACGAGCACCGGGTGCGCGGGATCCGTCAGATCATAGAGCTGCAAGGTCGTGGGCGTCACCGTCGAGGCCTCGACCAGATCGGAGGCCGGCGCGAGGATGGCTCCCGTCGTCGAGAAACCGTCGAGCGCCTGGAACCCCGCCGCGGCCGGACTCGTACACGTGCCGTTCGAATCGAGATGCGAGCCCGCCAGCGTGCACGCCGCGAGAGCGGTGAGCTTGCCCGTGGTCGCATCGCGCAGCAGATCGATCGGCAGCGGCACGAGCGAGCGCGCCGGATCGATCGTCACGTTCGTGACCTCGGGCTGGATCTGGAACGTCGCCGCGATCGCGAGCTCTTGGTGAGGGAACCGCGCATCCGCGATCGGAAATGCGGTCTGCTTGTAGAGGTTGATCACCTGGTTCAGCTGCGCGCCTTGCGCGAGGGCCGCCGCGGTCGATCCGGTCTGAGCCTTGAGCAGACCGATGTTCTTCGGGTCGGTCATGTCGAGACCCTGCGCGATCAGATCGAAGATTTGCGAGGCGTAGACCGGTAGGCCGTCCGTCGTCTTCACGCCGTCTGGGCCGCCTCGCAGGACCACCGAGTACGAGCCGGACGCCCACGGCTGCTTGTCCTTGTGATGGATCGTCAGCGTGCCGTGGTCGGCGGCCTTCACGTAGTCACTCGCGGTGAGCGGTGCGAGCTCGACCGGGCCTTGCGTCGCCGTCGCGCCGCCGTAGACGAAGAACGTCGACGGCGTGAACGACGACAGATCGAGATCCGGCGCGGACTGCGAGGTCTGTCCGTGATCGTCGAACTTGGTCTCGGTGAAGTCGATCGTGATCGCGACTTCCTGATCGCTCGGGAACTTTCCGGCGAACGAGGCGAGGAGCTCGGCCTGCGCGCACGCCGGAGGTGCCGTTGCGGGGAGCATGTTCGCCGGTGGAGGGCAGACGCTGTTGACCGGGTTCAGGAACACCAGATCGTTTGGCAGCGGGATCTTGGAGGTGGTGGGATCGAACACCGCGGTGACGAAGGTCGTCGGCGCGGTGTGCGGGAGATCGGGCGTGCAGGCGACGAGCGCCCCCGGTCCGGCGAGCAAAGCGAATAAGGAAATACGGCGGAGCATGATTCTCTCCACGATCAGTTGAAGGTCTGCGTAGAAACGGTGACCGCGTCGATCTGATTGCCGAACGCGAAGTCGAAATAGACGTTCTTGACCCACTGACCGAGGAGGTCGGGGCCCATGAATTCCGCCGGCACATCGCGCTCCGGGCCGGGCAGCTGCATCTTCACGACCGGCTTCGCGGGATCCATCAGCGAGATGTGCCGCACGTTGCCGCCCGAGCTGTAGGGGAACAAGAGGCCCGCGGCCGAGGTCGAAGGCGTTCCGACGTCGACCGTGAATGCGCCACCGGGCCGCGCGTACGGACCGGGCGAATAGTGATTCGTCACGAACGCGAGCAGGCTGACCGGCTGGATCGTGTGGACGCGGCCCCAGACCCAGTTCTTGGGATCTGCGTCGATTTGCGATTTCAGATCGTCGTATGCGCTCGCGAGTGCTCTGGCAACCTGCGCGGCGCAGCTGCGTGTCGCGATGGTCTGGCCGCGCGCGTTGACGTCGTTGCAGAACTTCGCGCCTGGATCGTTCGCGGGCAGGCCGAGCATGTAGATCATCGCCTTCATCGCCTGCAGTTGGTTCACACCCTGACCGATCACGGCGAGGTCATCGGTGAACACGTTCGTGAACAACTTGCGTAGGAACGCGTGGAACAGGAAGCATCCCGATGAATTCGTGACCACCGCGGCCGTCGTGTCGGCCGGGCTCGCGACGGGATCGGAGCCGGTGAGGCCCGACGGACAGTCCCAGCCGGCCGCCGCCCAGTCCGCGAACGCTTGCTTGCCCGCCGTCAGCCCAGCGGGATCGGTCCCGGACGCCGGCAGCTGCGCGACATAGCTCGTGAAGATCATGCCCGGACGCGAGACGTGATCGCTCTGGATCGATTCCATGTCGTCGAGCGAGACCGATCCGTTCGCGGCGATCGCCTGCTCGATTCGCTGCTGGATCCGCGTCGCGCGAAACCCCGTCGAATCATCCCAGTTGAAGCTGAGATACGGAGGATGCGCGAGCGGGCTGTTGTCGTCCGACACCGAGGGAAACGTCGGATCCGCGTTCGCCGTGAAGTAGTAACCCTTCGCCGGATCCTTGCCTTGCGGCAAGGCGCTGTCGGCGATCCAGCAGGTTGCCGGCACCGGCGTCGCGGTTGCCGACGCGCAGTTCGAAACGCCATCGCCCCACTCCGCCGAGCCATCGCCCGGCAGCGGGAACCACGGCGGGCGGAACGAGGGGGAACCGGAGAACGTCCGGACCGGCACGAGCGCGTGCGGATCGTAGGCGATGTGACCCTGATCGTCGGCGAGCACCCAGTTCTGCGCGCCCGTCGAGAAGTCCTTGAGTGCGAGCATGGCCGCGTCGACATCGGTCGCGGTGTTGAGCCCCAAGATCGCCTTGACGTCTTGCGTGTTGCCTTCTTGACCGACCCAGCGCGCAGTCACCGCGATGCCGCCGGCATCTGGCGCACGGATGACCGGACCGTGCTGCGGCACGATCAGCACGAACGGCGGTGGTGCATTCGGGCCCAATGTCGCGGCGTCGATCAAGCCCGTCGCCGTACGCACGCGATAGGTCTGCGGCACGGGAATCGTCCCGGTGGGTGCACCCTTGAACAGCACGCACGGCGCGGCCGTCGGACAGTTGTTCTGCGGCAGAAACTGCTCGAGGTACAGATCGGTCACGTCGTAGCCGACGACCGTCACACCCCAACCGACGTGCGCGCCACGGCCGACGAGCGCGCCCGGAATCCCCGGAAACGCACCGCCTGCGAGATCGAGATTGTCCGACGCCAACGCCGACGTCATCACGGAGAGGTGAAACAGAGGCGGGTACTGCAACCCGAGATGTGGATCGTTCGCGACCATCGCCACGTGCGTCGCCGACTTCGCCGCGGAGATCACCCAGTTGTTCGAGCCGACCGTCGCGCCGATCGGGCGAAGCCGCGCGCGCAGCGCTTCGAAGCTCGACGATGTTTCGGCGAGCGCACCCTGCCATGGCGCGAGATCGCTCGGCACGAGCGACGCACGTGGCGCGGCGGCGAATGGCGCGGCCGTCGGCGACAGCGTGTGGGCTTGCTCGGTCGGTGGGGCGGCGGCACGGATCCATGCGACGAGCTTGCCGAGGTCCTGTAGCGGAGCGCCCGGACCGTAGGCACCCGCGAACGTTCCGAACGCGGATTCCTCCTCGATCGTTTCGGAGAGCTGGAACTGTTGGAGACGCGCGAGCGCGAGCGTGTCTTGCGGCGTCCAGCTCGCGATGTCCGCGGGCGCGGTCGGGAACGGCAGCTGCGCATACTCGCCGGGCATGGCCGAAGGATTCGACCGCAGCTCGACGAGATAGGCGTTGATGCCGCCGGCAAACGCGGTCACCAAGGCTGCCGTTTGCGCGTCCATCGCGGCGACCAGGTCGTCTTCGAGACGATGACCGGCGCGCGTGGTGAACAACGTGCGGAGCTGGACGTCCTGGCTGAGGCCGTCGATCCCGATCATCTCGGCCAACTTGCCGCGCGCGACGTGGCGCAGGAAGTCCATCGGGAACAGTCGATCGTGCGCCTGGATGTAACCCTGCACCGCGAGGCAATCGATCTTCGTCTGGCACTTGATGTGCGGGATGTCCTCGGCGTCGTACTGCACGGTGACCGGCGCCGCGAGCCCTGGAATTGTCTTGCTGGTCAGCGTCGTCGGCTTCGACGAGATCTGGACGGTCGCGGTGAGGCCGTCGGCGGTCGATGCGGTCAACGTCGCGGTCGCCGTGCCGAGCGGTGGCGAGTAGACCGCGTGGAGGCCGGTCGTGTTCGAGAGCGAACCGCCGCCTGTCACGGTCCACGTCACGTCCGCGGTGCTATCCGTGAGCACCGCCGAGAAGTCCGTCGGGCCGCTGATCGTGAGGCTGCCCGCGGAGCCGGGGTTAATGGTGAGTGTGGGCCCGGGATTTGGCGGATGGCTACATCCCACAAATCCGAGAACACAAGCTACGACGAACGTGGAACGCATCGGTCTTCCCAGCACGGCTCCGGATGTACCGTGAAATGCGCTTCTTCGAGAGTGTTGGCAGCCGGCATTTTCGTTGGTTGTGAGATCGGTCCGGTCGGCCGCGTCGAACACGTCGCGGAGTCACCGCACGATCTTCTGGCCGCCGTTCGCGTGCGCCGCGATCGTCGCGTGTAGCTGTGTTTCGATGTGGACTCGGTCGAGCTTGCGAGCTGGGGACTATTGCCCCCGTCGGTGACGGGGCATAGAATGGAGCTCCTTCCCTCGAAGGGCCCAACTTGGAAGACCGGGAAGACGAGAACACAGCCATCACGTTTGGCGTCATGCCGGACGATGATGTTCTCGTCGCGGAAGCAGACGACCGTGTCGCGCCTCCCGCAAGGCGCGTTCGAGCAGCCGATCGCGTCGCTACCATCGCGGACCCTGGGCCGGAGGTCGATGAGGAGCACACGCCTCCTGATGCGGCCGCGGTGCTAGCAAACAGTCGTCCGTTTGCGCCGAGGACCGCGTTGCCCGCCGCGCGTCCAGCCGCGCCTCCCAACGATGCGGCCGTCCAGCACCGACTTGCGAGTCTCGCGAGCCTCCGTCTGGAAAAAGGTCAGGTGAAGACCGCGACGACGACGACGCGGTCATCGAAGCTGCCGTGGATCCTGCTCGTGCTGTTCGTGGTCGGCGGCGGCTATTACCACTACACGACGGTGCGCAGGCTGACCACAGCCACGCCGCGCGCGGAGCCGGCAGACGTCACCAAGAAGGTCGAACCGACGACGCACACGGGACGTTCGTTGTTGGCCTCCGGGTACGTGGCCGCGAAGGCGCCGATCGTGCTCAGCGCCACCGCGAGCGGTCGACTGGCGGAAGTTCGGGTCGACAACGGCGACATGATCGAGAAAGGCCAGATCTTGGCCGTGCTCGCCGACGGGCAGCTTCGCGCGGAGGAAGTCCTCGCGGGCGCGCGACTTCGGGACGCGCAACGATCGCATCAGCGCACGCTGATGCTCGTCAAGGCACAGGCGGCGACTCCCGCAGATCTCGAGAGAGCCGTCGGACAGGTGGAGATCGCACGCGCGGAGATGCGAGTCGTCGAGCAGCGGCTGGAGGAGATGCGCATTCGGTCTCCGATCAACGGCACGGTTCTCGAGCTGCTAGCTCGGCCGGGCGAATCACTCACGGTGGGTCCAAATCAGGCGGCAGGGATCCTCCGGATCGCCGACCTGTCCGCACTGATCGCAGAGGTCGACGTCTCCGAGAGTGAGCTGAAGAATGTGTATCTCGACCAAGAGGCCGAGGTCATCACGGAGGCGCAGCGCGGACGTCACTACCGCGGAATCGTCCGCGAGATCGCAGCGCAGGCAGACCGCGCGCGAGGCACCGTGCAGGTCAAGGTAGATATTCTCCAAGATCCGCCAAGCAGCCCGAAGGACGCCGACGCGACGAAGGATGCGGACGCGACGAAGAATGCGGACGCGACGAAGAATGCGGACGCGATGAAGAATGCGGACGCGACGAAGAATGCGGACGCGACGAAGAATCCGAAGGCAACGAAAGACGCGAAGGCACCAAAGGCCATGAAGGCGACAAAGGCTGCGAAGGACGCGAAGGACGCGAAGGACGCGAAGGACGCGAAGGACGCGAAGGACGCGAAGGACGCGAAGGACGCGAAGGACGCGAAGGACGCGAAGGACGCGAAGGACGCGAAGGCTGTGGACTCGAAAGACCCGAAGGGCGTTGTCCTTCGGCCTGGAATGGCCGTCGAAGTGAGCTTCGATACGACGAAGAATTCCGCCGACGCCGCGCACCGCCCGTGATTGACAGGTTTGGGTGGTGGGGCCTACCGTGCCGGCGTGCTGTTCTTCTTTTACGCGTACAGAAGCCTGCTGGCGCGGATCAAGGCCAACGCAATCACGATGCTCTCGATCGCTTTGTTCGTGGGCGGCGGTTCTCTCGGGCTCTCCTATTACCTCAGCTTCAGGGGGCTCCTCGTCACGGCTCCCCCCGAGAACATCATCGTGGTCTCCAAAGGGGCCTCGTCGGAGCCGGAGAGCAAAGTCCCGCTAGAGACCGCGCGAAAGGTCGCCCTCCTGGACGGGATCAAAAAGCTCGACAACAGCCCGGCCGCGGTTCGCGAGCTCGTGTCGCGCGTGTTCCTGGGTGCAGCCGGCTCGAGTCACTACGACGAGCCGTGCGTGATCCGTGGCATCGATGACCATTCATTGAACGTCCACCACGCGACCTTATTGCAGGGCTCGGCACCGGAGCCTGGAAGTCTCCAGGTCATCATCGGAAGACGGGTGCCCGAGAAATACCCGCACATCAAGATCGGTTACGACATCCATCTGCCCGGAGGACAGGGCCGTGTCACGGGCGTGTTCGCAACCGATGGCGGTCCCTTCGAAGACGAGGTTTGGACCGAGCGAGCTGCGCTCGAGCTCCACTTGAATACGAAGGCCTCGAGCTCGGTGACCCTCGTCGCCGATAACGTCGCGCACGTTCCGGAGATCGTCGACAAGATCAACACCAGCAAGGAGCTCGATGCGCAGGCCTCCACGGTCGCTGCGTTCAGAGCAGACCGCGCGGGCCTCAGCACCATCGCTCGGACCGTGCTCGTCCTCCTGGTGCTCCTCTCGGTAGTTGCGACCTTCGCGATCGCGACCACGATGAACGCAGCGGTCCTGATGAGGATGCCGGAGTTCGCGGCGATGGCCGCGATCGGCATCCGCAGGCGCGCTCTCGGAAGGATCGTCCTCATCGAGAGCACGTTGCTCGCAACCACGGGCGCGCTCCTCGGTGTCCTGGTGGGCGGGCTGATCGCCAGCCAGATCGGCGCCATCAAGCTCGGTGTGCCCGTGACCATGACGTCGTCGATCCCCGCACTGATGGTGGGCCTCGGGCTCGGAATCGTCGTCGGTGTGATCGGCGGGATCATCCCGTCGATCCAAGTGCGCCGCCTAGATATCCTTCGGGCGCTGCGCTGAAGAGCCCGAGCTCGGATTCTCGAGATCGATCGCTCCGATCGCGAACAGGTAATCGTAGATCGCGCGCACTCGGTCCATCTTTGCCACCTCCAACGCGTTCTCGGCTTCGGCGAGGACCGCTTCGGCATTGGTGACTTCGAGAAACGTGATCGCTCCGAGGCGAACCTGCTTATCCACCAACTGGTAGTGCTCGCGTGCGGCGTCGACCTCTTTCTCCGCAAGGGCCGCAGCCTCTCCCGCACTCGACACCTGCAGCGCCGCGAGCTCGACCTCTTCGATGACGATCTTGATCTGCTCTTGCAGTTCGAGCGTCGCGATGTGCGTGTCGTTTCCGCGTAGCGCGATATCGGTGATCTCGTGACCGGCTTGGAACAGCGGAATGGTCAGCACGCCGGCGACGCTCCAGTTGACGCTCCTGTTCAACAGCGCCGGGTGTCCATAGAGCACGCTCGCGTCGAGATCGAGTTGAGGCCACCATCGACGCTCCTTGGCGGCTGCCTCCTCCGACTGCGCTCCGCGTACGTCGAGCTGAAGGGCGATGAGATCCATCCGTCGCTTCGCCATCTCCAGCGACTGTTTCGGATCGGGCAACGAAGGCGTCGGCGGCAGCTCGAGCTCGGATGGCGGCGCACGACCGACGAGCCTGCGGAACGCGATGTCCGCAGAGCTAGCCTCCCGCTGCGCGCTGACCGCCTGGCGCTCCGTGCGCCTCAAGTCAACCAATGCGAGGAGCTCGGCCGTACGCAACGCGTTGCCCGCCTTCACCCGACCGGCCGCAAAGTCGTGCTGGGTATTGGCGCGACCGACGGCGGCACGGGCGACGTCCAGCAACTTGCGGGTTCTCAGGACGTCGATGAACACCTCGGCGACGTCGCGAGCGAGTTGCTCGCGCTGGCGCTTGAGCGACGCATTCGCGCTCTCGTACTTGCTCTCTCCGGCCGCGCGCGAAGCGGACAGATCTCGACGATACAGCGGCTGTACCAGTGTCGCGCCAGCGGTCACCTGCTCGGCAGGCGTGAGGACGACGCTACCGGCCAGTCGCTCGCGCTGCAGGATGCCGCCGGCGATCAGGTTGAGTGTTGGCTCGACCTCGGTCCATCGATCTTTCGAGCGAATCGCCGCGTCCCTGACCCCCAGTTGCACGATCGAGACTCGCTCGTTCCTTTCGAACGCGAGCTGGAACGCTCTGGCGAGCGTCATCTTCTCCGGCTGGGCTGTGTCCTCTGTTCCGCGCGCAGCCGGCTGCGAGAACAACGCGAACGGGTCCGCTGCCGTTTGTCTCGACGTGTAACTCGGGATCGCTGCGCAGGCGCTCGCCGCGAGCAACGCGAAGTAGGCAGCGCCTACGGCGACCCGAGCGAATTTCACGACGACCACTATAGGAGCATCGATCGTCCCATTGCAAAGAACTGGAAGCCGTCGGCGACGGCGTTTGCTTGATGCGCACCGGGCTTCGTTGACTACGTCGCGCCGCTGGCCCTAGAGTTCACTCGATGCATGCGCGCCTCCTGTTCTGGAGTCTTCGGCATCGAAGATGGCGCCATTTGCTCAACGCGATGACCATCGCGATCACCGCATCGGTCGTGATGTTGTTCGTCTCGGTCACGATCGATCTCGTGAGTTATGTCCACGCGTCCGAGGAGAACGAGCTCACACGGATCTTCATCTTCCCGAAGATGATCGGTGCCGAGTTGCCGATGGCGATGTATCCCACGCTCGAGGGAATCGACGGCGTGAAGGTCGTGCAGCGCTACCGGTCCTTGAATGGGCGCCACGAAAGCGGCGCGACGTACCTGATCGTCGGGGAAGAGGACTCGGGCATCGAGCTGAGCCGGGACTTCTTTCCGGTCGAGCCGGACGTGATCGAGGCATGGAAGAAAGAGCGCATCGGCGCGATCGTCACGGAGGCGACGGCGAATGACCTGCGGCTCAAGGTCGGCGCGCTCGCGGAGATTCCGACGCCACGCGGGCCGCTCAAGATCAAGGTCGTCGGGATTTCGTATGGAGCGCTGATCGGCCAGCGGATCGCCACGCACTTCGATTACCTCCAGGAGTTCGCCGGGAATCCCAGCACCTGCAAGTTGCGCGTGTACACGAAGCCCGCCGACTACGAGCGTGTCGCGCGAGAGATCAATGAACGAACCGAGAACAGCGCGACACCCGTGCAAGCCGCCAGTGCGACAGATGTTGCCGCGGGCTGGGCAAAGCGCGCCGGCATGGTGCCCGCCGTGCTCGGGTTCCTCGGCCTGTTCCTCATCCTCACGACAGCACTGACGCTCGCGAACAACGCCGCGATCGCGATCCGCGAGCGACGCACCGAGACCGCGACGATGCGCGTGCTCGGCTACCACCGGAGCACGATCGTGAGGCTGATGCTGAGCGAGTCCGCGATCATCGGCCTCGCGGGAGGACTGTTGGCCGTGGTGCTCTGTTCATTACTGTTCCGGGGCGGCGTGCAGCTCACGCCCGGCGATTCTCAGCTCCTCAAGCCCGTCGAGATCGGGCGCCTAGGCATCGCGTTCGGTTTGATCACGTCGGTCTTGGTACCGATCGCCGGTGCGCTTCCGTCGGCCCTGGCGGCGCTACGCATGCCGCTCGTCAAAGCTCTGCGCGATACCGCGTAAGCGCTACGTGAGCTCGCGGTTTCCGATCTCGGAGAACACGCCTTTGTGCAGGTACAGCGTGCGATTCGCGTACTTCGCGGCCGTCGGGTCGTGGGTGACCATGATGATGGTCTTCTTGAAGGTTTGGTTGAGCAGCACGAGTAGCCCGAGGATCTCCTCGGCCGACTTCGTGTCGAGATCGCCGGTTGGCTCGTCGGCGAGGATGAGCGCAGGGTCGTTGACGATCGTGCGAGCGATCGCGACGCGCTGCTCCTCGCCGCCGGAGAGCTGCTTCGGATAGTGCTTCGCGCGATCGGCGAGTCCGACGAGCTCGAGCGCGGTGTGGACCCTGCGCCGTCGCTCTGCCTTCGACAGCTTGAACAACAGCAGCGGCACCTCGACGTTCTCGGCGGCGGTGAGCACGTTGAGTAGGTGGTAGCGCTGAAAAATAAACCCGACGTACTGACGCCGCCAATCGGACAGCTGCGTTTCAGTCATCGAGCAGGGATCGTGGCTGCCCACGAACACCTGACCCGACGTTGGCTTGTCGATCCCGGCCGTCAGGTTCAAGAGCGTCGACTTGCCAGAACCCGATGGCCCCATCAGCGCGATGAACTCTCCGGGGCCGACCTCGAAATTGACGCCGCTCAGGACAGGAAGATCCGTGTTTCCCTGCCGGAAGTTCTTGGTCGTGTGGATGTAACGAACGCCGAGAGGATCGCCCAAAGCACCACCCTACGGACCGTGTATCAACCTCGCCACCCGCGTGTCAAATCACGTCGATGCGACGGCGCACCGCGATCCATCTGCGCGTCATCGGAAAGTTCTCGAGCACGTACCTCGACGTATGGTCGCGGATCGGATCGCATCCGCCCGTGCGGTACGGATTGCACCGTGACCTTGTCGTGAAATGTAGCGTGACCGCGCCGACAGCGCATATCGCGGTGACTGCTCGCCTTGGCGGTCACCGTCGCTCGACAACAGACGGTGTAAGATGACGACATGCGTCCCGCGATGTTCGGTCTCGTCGCGCGCCTGGTCGCCGTCGCCATCGTGACGACGCCGGTCACCAGCCTCGCACAGCCGACTGCGGCCCCCGATTTCGCGCACGCCGCCGAGATCTACCGCGCAGCCACCAGCGAGTTGGCGGGAGGGCACTATGAGAATGCCGCGCGCGGTTTCGGCGAGGCCTACGAGATCACGAAGGATGCGGTCCTGTTCTTCAAGATCGGCATCGCCAACGAGAAGGCCGGAAAGTGCGATGCCGCGCTGATCTCGTACGACCGCTATTTGAAGGAGGCCAAGCCGTCGCAGCAGTTCGTCGAGATGACCAACGAACGGATCAAAGCGTGCGGCGGTACCGTCGGCTCGACGGCGCCCGATTTTGCGCGCGCAGCCGAGATCTACCGCGCAGCCAGCAACGACATGGCCGAAGGGCACTACGAGACCGCGGCGCGCGGTTTTGGCACGGCCTACGACATGACAAAGGATGCGGTGCTGTTCTTCAAGATCGGCATCGCCTACGAGAAGGCCGGGAAGTGCGACGTCGCGCTGACTTCCTACGACCGCTACTTGAAGGAGGCGAAGCCGTCGCAGAAGTTCGTCGAGATGACCAACGAGCGGATCAAGGCGTGCAGCGCAGGCCATCGCGCGAGCGCCGTCGTGAGTTTTCCCAGCAGCAGCGCGGAACCTGTCGTCATCGGTGGCTTGGGTCGGTGGCATGACGCCGCGCCTACGGGTGTCCGCGCCGGCAAGGGACCCAACATCGGTCAGATCGACATCGAGCCGGCCGGCGGGCCGAAAGTCGAAACCAGTCCACACCGCACGCCCGGTGCCGCGGCTCCTCGCGATCCGCCCGTCAAACCAGGTCCTCCGGTTCGGCCTGAACATCGGCTGTAGCGGTGGCGCGGTGGGCGCGAACGACACGTGCAGCGTCTACTAACTAGACACGATGCCGAACAGCACGGCTGCCTGTACGCGACCACGGCTCACGATGTCTCGTATTCGGATTACTCGACCGGATTTCGCTGCCGCGCCGAAACGCAGGAAGTCGTGATCTCCGGGCATCGCTCCGGCGATCACGACGCTTCAGCGCACGGCCAGCTGCGCGGGTAGTACCGGTTAATACGCGAGCAGGCGGAAGTTGTCGTAATCGAACGTGCCCTGCTCTTCGGGTGTCGTGTCGCCGAGGATGACGCGGACCCAAACAGCCCCGGCCGGCGCCTGGGCGTCCGCGGTCATCTTCTCGGTCCAGTTGACCGGGGCGCCCGTGGAGACCGTCACGCTCGTCGCGCTGTTCGCGAGCTTGAGCGCCTTGAACGAGGCGTCGAGGAACGAGAGCGCGATCTTCTGGCTGCCGGAGTTGCCGCCGCCGCGCACGAACACGTCGGCGCGGTAGTAGACGCCGGGACGCGCGCGAGCGATCTGCGTCGCCGTGTCCTGGTCGTCGACGGCGTCGCTGATCCGCAACACCTTGTGGCTGCCCGCATACCCCGACACGCCGCTGACGATGTGCGCGTCCTTGTTGTGGAACCACTGACCGGGCTGCGTCACCAAAGCGGGCGCGGCGATCGGCCACGTCGGCTGGGTCTCGAAGCCACCGAACTGGGCGATCGTTCCCGACCCGACGGACAGGAGCGCCACCTTGCTATCGCCGCCGAACCTCACGGCGACGTAGATGTGCCCGTTCGCCTTCACGGTCGCGAAACCGATGGTGCGATTTGCCGGGGCGTAGAGCATGTTGGACGCTTCGTACGAGTCCTCGTCCTGGAACACGCGCAAGAAGACCCGGCCGCCCGCGTCGATCGTCGACGGGTCATCGTCCATCTTGACGTAGAACTTGCCCGCGGTAGCAATCGAGCTCTTCGCCGTGCCGCTCGCCGCCATCGCGGTAGCGTCATCGAATGCCGCCTGCGTGAGCGCGGCCGACGCGCGCAGCACGCCGAGCTTCTCCTGCGCACGCGCCTGGTTCGTGAGCGTCAGCATGCGCTTCTCGATCGCATTGAAGTAGGTCGGATGCAGATCGGGATTGCCGGCCGCGATCGGCGTCGGATCCGGCTCATCGGCCGGCACATCGACGGTCTCGTCGGCCACGTCGCCAGCCGTGTCACCACTGTCTCCATCGACGCTCGCCACACAACCGACCAAGAGGCTGGTGGACATACACGCAAGCGCAAAGTTCCCGGCGATCCGCATAGAAGTTCTCCCCGTAAGAAGTGTTAGTTGTCTTTCGTGGCTTGCACTCAGCAAGTGCGGTGCCAGGCGCTGTCAGGAGCGCATTTGCAGTCAAGCCAACAACATGCGCGCATCGCGCGTTGGCGAATCGCTCGCCAGATGGCTGCCAGTTCAGCCGCAAACGGCTGGTTGCGCTCGGCAACCGGCTCGTGATTCCGGATCCGTTCCCAGGCTAGTTTCTGTAGGCGATCAAGGCGCTTTGGTCGCTGTCTCTGAGCACTCGAGGTCTGCATCGGCTTGACCTCTGCGCGAACGCGAGATGGCTGCCAGATCAGCCGCAAACAGCGGGTTGCGGTCGGCTTAACTGCTCGGGTCCAGGCTTGGCGACAGGAGCTGGCGATCGTCCGAGCGCACGCTGATCGGGCGGAAACCAACGGACGACGTCGTGATCACCTCGCGGTGAGCGCCCGCGGACGTCGCGCGGTGAGCGCGATCACTTCGGTGATGTCGTGGTCGATGGATCCGCGCTCGCTACCGAGCTGGGGTGCTGGTTGTCTAGCTCGTACCGCATCGCGATCCCTACAATGAGCCGCCGTGCGGCCGCCTCACCCTCCTTCCAACGCGTCTCGCGCGGGCCAGTCACCATGAGACGGATCGACCCAGATGCGTGTAGACGGGTACGCGTCCAGGTCACGAGATCGTCGACATCGGTCGAAGGATCACAAACCATCCTTGGCAACGCGAGCTTTCGCGCGGCGACCAGCACGGCCGCCATTCCGGTGTACCTCTCGGCCTCATACGCGTTTGGAACGACGAGCAAGACACCGGATGAAATCCTGACGTTTGCACGCACGGCAGAGCGAGGCCCCCGTTCCACGCACGGTGCTAGGAGGTCCGCGAACCGCAATGGGATTCTGCCGAGCTCATCGCGGCCACCGAGGGGCATGAAGCCTCCCGATGAAAGTCCCGCCGCTTCTGCAGCATGAGCGGCACCGCGTTCGACGCCCGTCTGACCGGAGTGGATGATCATCAACATCGATCTGCTCCCAGCGCGGGCCTGGTATTCGAATGAATCAACTGGTCGGGTTCGCAACGCTGATTGCGAGCGGTGCGCCAAGGTCGCCGAGGCGATGCGTTGAATCTGCGTATTTCCGCGCGGTCTCGGTCATCATCGAAGATCATAACGAGCGAATCGGCACACCGGTCGTCTCAGAGCACGCTCCCTTCGCGTCGAACGGCTGATCCAACTGAAATACGAGGCCTTGGCGGCAGAGCGCTGTAGCAGTACGGCACAGCGAGCGGCCACGCACGCGGTTGAAACCTATGGCGCTCGTTTGTCCAAACCTGGCGCCGCGGAACGCGAGCGTGCATATCAGAGAAGCGTGGCAACGATCGGCTTGTGTATTTGCTCCGACGCGTCGAGCAACGGAGCCACGGTTCATATCGCCGTCACTCCCGAGCAAGCCGCGCTCCTGACCTCCGGCCGGTTTCCGTGCCCGACGTGCGGCAAGCCGTGTTCGCCCGCGATCGAGGAGGCGAATTTTCTAGGTCAGGACTTGGATGTGATGATCTGGAGTGTCGACGCTTGGCGCGCAGGGCGGATCTACACCAGCGGACGGCCATTGCCGAAACCTTGAACGTTATCGATCAACGACGCACTCGATCCATCACGCACCAGATCGAAAGCGCTGCTCGACGGCGGGGTCCGGCACGCGCGTCTCGGCCGCGGTTGATAGTTACGACACTACGATGCGGCCGAGCCGGTCACGATCTGCTTGGATGAAGATCTGCACGATCTTGCCGTTTGCGATCGCGAGAAACAGCGCCGCAAATGGACGTCCATCGCGGAACGCGACGATCGCAGGCTGGCCGTTGAGGACGTATTCGCGGGTCTCCTCCGGGGCCGCTTGCCAACTTCGAGCGACGACCGATGCGATCTTCTTCGCGCCGCGAAACGGGCGGTTCAAATTGCGCACGCGACCGACGCGAACACCCGACCGTCCCCCATCCGTGATCAACACGGCATCCTCCGCGAGCAGCGCGGTCAACGCGGCAACGTTTCCGGTACGTGAAGCCTCGGCGAACGCGCGCAACATCCGGCGATGGTCGTCATGCGACGCGGCCACGACCTCGCGCGCTTCCGTCACGCCTTGTTTCGCGCGCTTGAGGACCTGTCGCGATGCTGCTTCGGTCTTGTCCAGGACCTTCGCGATTTCGGCGTGAGTCATATCGAACACGTCGTGCATGAGCAAGACGGCGCGCTCGGCAGGACTCAGCCGTTGGAGCGCAACGAGGAACGCCATCGAGACTTGTTCCATGACCTCGAGCCCGAGGCCGCTGCTCTGGTCCTCGACGTCGATCGGTTCAGGCAACCAGGTCCGTGGCTCTTCGCGACGCGCGCGCGCGGAACCAAGCACGTTCAGACACAGCCGAGTCGCCACGGTGAGCAGATACGATCGAGGATTCTCGACCTGCACCTCGCGGCCTTGCCAGCGGATCCACGCCTCCTGGACGACATCCTCTGCGCTCGCGGTGTCGCCGAGCATGCGGTACGCGAGCGCTTTCAAGGCGCCGCGGTGTTGTTCGAAGATCGTGACGTCATCGTCGGCCATCGCGCACCTCCTGTGATGAGACCAGATTGGCGGCGGCGGCGTGACACGATCGAACGTCGGAATTTCTTTGATCTTTGGGTCGCCGTGCGATGCGACGGCGAAACTGCGATCAGGTCGCGATCGAGCGAGTCGAGCTCGGTTCGCCGTGGAGTCTATTGAAGTAGATGTAGGAGACGACCAGGATCCCGAAAAAGATCAGCGGATCCAGGACGAACAGGAGGCTCCGGCCGGCGTCGCCGACCGAGTAGTGAGCGATTCCGGCCGACAGCAGCGTGATGCCGAAGCCAACATACGCAAACTCCTTGAGCTTGCGCGGCACGCTCGGAATGAGGAACGCGAGTACGCCGAGGATCTTGGCCGTCGTGAGCTCGACCTTGAAGTAGTACGGGAATCCAAGATGGACGAATGCCCCTTCCGGACCGTTCGGAAATGGGAAGTGGTCGTTGAAGATGAAGTTGAAGATGCTGAACACCATCACGGCCAGCACGATGCCCGTGGTGATTCGGTAGATGAACTTGTCGTGTTTGGTGCTGCGCTCGCTGCGACGCGCCGCAACTGCGGTGGATGACATCATCATGGTTTGACCTCCGTCGTAGTCGGTCCGTCTCCATACAAGACCGCGCAGCCAGCGCAGACGTGACAGAAGGTCGAGCTCGATCGTCTGCCAACCGCCAAGCGTCGCGCTCGTGATCACGCGCGCCCACGCCTTCACTCCTGGTGATCGAGATCGGACCCCACGGTCTGGCTCCTGGGGCACGTGTTCTGCACGAGGAAGCGACCATGAATCCGACCATGATTGATCCGTCCGCGGGCTCCCGCGTGGCACTCGGCCCGGGTCGAAAGGGCCCGTCGTGAACCGCCGAGTTGCAGTCGTCGCGGCGGTCGCGGCAGCGGCGATCGCGGCGCTCGTGGTCTGGTCCGTCGCGACTCGGAGATCGGCGCCGGTGCACGTGCAAGCGCGCATGCAGCCCAGTGTGCCCACTCGCATCGTGACGACCGCGACACACCGTGCGCCCCCGATTCCGCCGCCGGGACCATCGTCCGAGCCGAAGTCGGTCGAACAGGTCGGCGTGCCACTCCAGCTCACGCATGATGTGATCCCGGGCGACAATCCGCAGACTCCCGAGAAGATCGCGCTCGGCGAGAAGCTGTTCTTCGACGGCCGGTTGTCGGTCGATGGGACCGTCGCTTGCTCGACCTGCCACGACCCGCGCCGCGCGTTCACCGACGGAAGGGCCACGTCGATTGGCGTTGACGGGCGTATCGGCCAGCGGAACTCGCCAACGATCATGAACGCGCTCTACAACAAGACGCAGTTCTGGGACGGTCGCGCCGCGACGCTCGAGCAGCAGGCTGCGCTGCCGATGATCAACCCCAGTGAGATGGGCCAACCGACCCTCGACGCCGTCGTGGCCGGGATCGCGAGCGACGCGCAGTACACCGACGCATTCCAGCGCGTGTTCGGTCGCGCGCCCAACATCACCGACGTAACGCGCGCGATCGCGGCGTACGAAAGGACGCAGATCGCATACGACACGCCGTTCGATCACTTCATCGCCGGCGAGACGAATGCCATCGGCGACGATGCCAAACGCGGCTGGCAACTGTTCAATACGCGCGGCCGCTGTAACAAGTGCCACGCGCTGACCGATACCAAGCTGGACCCGACAAACTTCACCGACAACGACTTCCACAACATCGGCGTCAACATCGTCCGCCACGACGTCGTCGCGCTCGCGCGGCAGGCCGAGAAGCTCCTCGCATCCGGCGAGCTGCCGGAGGTCGACCGAGCGGCCATTCAGAGCGACCTGTCCGTGCTCGGCCGGTTTCTCGTTACCAAGAAGCAGCCTGACACTGCCGCCTTCAAGACGCCGGACATCCGCAACGTGCTGGTGACCGCGCCCTACTTCCACGATGGCTCCCAGCAGACGCTGTGGGATGTCATGGACCACTACAACAAGGGCGCCGGATTGCGAGACCCCTGGCTCGACCAAGACATCCAGCCGCTGGCGCTGACCGAGAACGAGATCGACGACATGGTGGCGTTCATGGCGTCGCTGACCACCCCGGAGTACGCGGAGCTCGGGCGAACGGAGCTCGCACGCCAACGCTCGCAGGCGCTCGTCAGCCGGCCGCAGCGCGACACGAAACGAGCCTTCGGCCCGAAGCCGGTCCAGCCCAAGCCACCGTCGCCGTGACGGGAGATGTGTGGAGTGTCCCGGGCAGCCCGGCTCCACGCATCGTGTCTCTGACGAGCGCTGCTCGAGCGTACGAACAGCATGAACATCGGGCGAGCGCCTACCAGCTGACGCTGCCCACCATCTGGCGCGTGGCCACGTTTAATCGATTCCACACATCGATCGTTGCGATCGCGATCCTTTGAAGTCAAACGATTAACCCAGACGTACCCCAAAGGCCCAGTTAGGCCTTCTATACAGAGTGACTCCGCAGATTTCGCGGCGTCTTTGTCCAGGTGGGTCGGGAATGAAAAGCTTATTAGTTTCGACGGTAGGTCTTGTGTTCGCGGCTGGTTGCGCCGCCAGTCCCGACGATTTCGCGATCGCCAAAGAGGGCAACAGCGACAACAACAACGACCAAGGCAAGGCCAAGTGTAAAGACAAGCACAAAGCCAAGCTCCCCGAGTGCACGACCGCAACCGCGATGGTCGGCGTCGGCGGGGGCACGCTCGCCACACCGACGGGACTCACGCTCGAGATTCCATTCGGCGCGTTGGCACAGCCGACGTCCATCACGATCGCGGTCACGACCCAAGCGCCACCGTCGGGCGTAGGTGCCGTCTCGCCGGTGTATCAATTCCGACCGGAGGGCCTCGTATTCGCGAAGCCAGTGACGGTCACCCTGCCGATGCCGGCCGGCGTCACGACGGGCTCGGTGTATTGGTCGAGGCTCGGCGCCGCGGGCTATGACGCGATCGGCGGCACGATCGCGAGTGGTCAGATCACGGCGCAGACGGTTCACTTCAGCCTCGCGGTGATCGGCCAAACCTCGGGCACGCGTACCGTGACCGGCGTCGGGCAGACCCAGTGGATCTCCGCGTCGACGCGCGTCAACGAACCGATCGATTTCACGACGCGCACTGTCGAGGCGCTCGTCCTCGACAGCAACGGCAACTACGTCGCTCTGCCGGGCACCGGGGGCACCGGCGTCGCCGCCGGTACGTTCACGATCCCGAACGTCCCCGTCGGCCAATACATCCTGCATTCGGGCGATACGTACCTCGTCACGACCAGCAACACGCCCGATCTTGGCCGCAACGCCGGCGGTCGGCCCGCAAGCCAGCGGACGCTGCTGACCGAGTCCTCGATCCTGAATATGAGCCTCAGCAATCTCGAGCCCTGGCAAGACGGCGATCTGCTCGAGTTCTTCTCGACGGAGGCTGACGACTGGGACTTCAACTCGGAGCGCCTGACGGCGCCGCAACCGAACGATACGTCGCTCGTCTTGCCGATGGATGTCACGAACGTCGATGGTGGACCGGCATCGATCATCCGTGGCTCGGCCGGCGATCGCGCAGTCGTGGCGCAACTCGCAAACAAGCTCAGCACGACGGGCGCGCCGTACTCGGCGATGTCGCGCGTCGCGCAGCTGCCAGTGTTCGATCTGCCGCCGAGCGGGCAGCTCGACATGCCTGTGCCGCTCACGGACATTTCGCAGGCAAATAGTCTGACGATCGATTTCCGCGCCACGCAGTGGGCACACGTACTCGACCTCGACGGTAATCCGCACGCGGCCGCGGTCGACTGCCTCCCGGATTGCGGCGGGTTTGCGGGCGTGCTCGCGCAAGCGGGCGCCGCGCAGGACGGCTTCTACGCGGCAAACGCCGATCTGATGTTGATGTTCGACACCAACGGCGTCACCGGCACCGACATCGGCGGGACCGTGCAGTACGGCTCGCCGACGGTGCTCGGCGGCGACTGGGGCGTGTTGTTCGATGCGCGGTGGGCGCGCCGCACGCGCCACCTACTCCCCGATACCAGTGGCTTAGGTGCAGGCGCTCGCAGGGGCCAGGCCGACGTCATCGAGTGGACGACGACCACCACAGCCGCTTCGGCCGGGCCGATCACGCCGCCCCTGACACCCGCGACGAATATCACGGTCAACGGCTTTCACTTTTTCGAAGATGGCGGCGATATCGGCGGGACTCCGACGATCGCATGGTCGGCGCCGCGGATCGGCACGCCGGCCTTCTACACGATCGACGTCAACGAGCTCTACGTCGACAGTCACAACCGCACGGCGTCGCGACACATCGCTTTGATCAACACTCCGGAACTGTCGTTCACGTTCCCGGCCGGCGTGCTTTCCGCCGGTCATTCGTACGTGTTCACGCTCGGTGCAACGTCGTCGACGTCGGCGCAAGCGGCGATCCAGCTCGCGACGTCGCCGTTCAAGAGCGGCATCGATCTCGCGCACGCGTTTGTGTCATCGGGCGTGTTCGGCACCGTTCACGGCCAGCACATGGCGACCGTGACGACGGTGCAGGACAACCTCAACTTCCCGATCGGGCTCGCGGTAACGGCCGATGCCGTGTACTGGACCGAGCGCTGGGACTCGCCGTGGACCGATCCACAGGTCGATTCGGCGATGGGCCAGATCTGGAAAGCGAACCTCGACGGCTCGAACCCGCACGTGATCGCGACCGGCCAGCACACACCGGTCGGGATCGCCGTCGATGGCACCAACGTGTACTGGACGAGCTACGGCCTCGGCAACGACGGTACGGTGAACAAGCTCGACACGACCACCGACACGATCACGCCGTTGGCGACGAACGAACCCGGGCTCGGCACCGGCCTCCTCGTGGTCAACGGCGATCTGGTGTGGACCTCGGGCCTCGGTACCCGCGTGATCCGCGCCAACTCGAACGCGATCGAAACGCTCGCGTTCGACGGCGGCGTCAACCTCGCGTGCGACGGCACCGACGTGTACCTAACGCAGTACAGCACCGGCCCTGGTAACTCCGGCCGCGTGCTGTCGGTGCCACTCGCCGGTGGGCCGGTGTCCGTGCTCGCCGTCGATCAAGCGCAAGCCTGGGATGTTGCGACAGACGGCACGTACGTGTACTGGTCCGATCAAGCCTGGCAGCAGACGTTCCCGGCGACCATCAATCGCGTCGCGAAGACGGGTGGCGGCGCGACGACGATCGCGACCGGTCAGGTCGTGCAGGAGTCAGAGATCATGAAGGTGTTCGCGATCGACAGCACCAATGCCTATTACGTCGATACAGGCAAGCTGATGACGGTGCCGCTCTCGGGCGGACCGGCGACGGTGATGGCGTCGTTGCCGAACGGCGGCTGCCCTGAGGGCAAGATGGCCGTGCAGGCGGGCAGTGTCTATTGGACCGATACCTGCGGGAACGCGGTATATCGCGTCACGCCATAGCAGCTGAGATCACGGGCAAAGCAGAGTGTTCCGGGTCGGCGGTTGTTGCCTGGCCACGAGCGACCGTATGATCCGGAATCCGCGGCGACCGTGATCCGAATCGCTCTGCTGCTCAGGCCTTCTTGCGCAGGCTCTTGCAGGCTTTGATCACCGGCTCGAGGTTCTCTTCCTTCGGGACGATGCAGGTGCACTTGTACCAGGTGTCGCCAATCTTGCGACGCATCTGGAGGCTGTACTCGGGCGGCCCGCCCATGTCCGTCGTGTGCGTGACGTACCAACCGCCGTCCGCGAGCAACTCCTCTTTGAGCCAATCCTTGACGCCGTACTTCATGCTCGCCTTGAACGCCGCCGGGTCCTTGTGCTCGAGACTGCTGCCAAGCGTTTGGATGGCAAACGCGAAGCTCTTGTCGGCGTTCTGAAAGCCAGGAATCCGCTCCATCGGTTTTGCGTCGGGCGGCACCTCGACTTCGAGCTCGTCGATCGATCGAACATCGCGGTAGTTACCGCGATCGGCCGTCACCGGTGGGGCGGCAGCTTTCGTTGCAGGTTGTTCGCTCGGTTTCTTGTCGTCTTTGCCGCAACTACAGAGCGCGACCACGATCACAAGCGCTGTTAGCCTCATGCTGTCGAGTGTCTCAGAATTTCAGTCGCGGAAGTGACCACGCATGAGTACGTGATCTTCGTCGGCATCGGCCGCACCGTAGACCGTGCGCGGACGCTCGGTCTCACGCGCTCGCTACACCCCGCTGTTCAGAACACGGTTGAAAGTCAGGACGCGAAGGGAAAGGCCCGACGGATCGCTTCGTTATCGCGGAAGCAACGGCCGCGCGCTATCCACGAGGTATGGCGAAGCTAGGCGGAACGTTTTCAATAGGCGGCGATCTCGAGATTCATCGGCTCGGCTTCGGCGCGATGCGGTTGACCGGTCCAGGCATCTGGGGAGATCCGGAAGACGTCGCGGAGTGCAGGCGCGTGCTCGCTCGTACGCGCGAGCTCGGGATCGACTTCATCGACACCGCAGACTCGTACGGCCCGTATGTCAGCGAGCAATTGATCGGCGAGATGGATGGCGGCCGTGCCGTGATCGCGACCAAGGCCGGGCTCGTCCGTCACGGGCCCGAGAGGTGGTTGCCGGTCGGTCGGCCCGAGTACCTGAAGCAAGAAGTGCTGATGAGTATGCGCCGGCTTCGCGTCAAGCGAATCGATCTGTGGCAGCTCCATCGCATCGACCCCAAGGTGCCGCGAGATGAGCAGTTCGGGATCATGGCGGAGATGCAGCGCGATGGGCTGATCCGCCACCTCGGGCTCAGCGAAGTCTCCGTCGACGAGATCGAAGCAGCGTCGCGACACTTCCGTGTCGTTACCGTGCAGAACGAGTACAACCTGATCACGCGCAAGAGCGAGGACGTCCTCGCGTACTGCGAGAAGAAGTCGATCGGCTTCATCCCGTGGTACCCGATGGCAGGTGGCGTGCTCGCGCGGCCTGGTGGCGTGCTCGATCGGATGGCGCAGCGCCTCGGCGCGACGACCTCCCAGGTCGCGCTCGCGTGGCTCCTCCAGCGCAGTCCCGTCATGCTCCCGATTCCCGGCACGGCCAAGGTCCCGCACCTCGAAGCCAACCTAAAGGCCGCCGACCTCACGCTGACCGCGGATGACTTTCGTGCGCTCGACGCCGCGGGGAAGCAGGAATCTCAGCGCGCCGCCACGGGCTGAAACGCCGATCACCACGGTCGACTTTGTCTCTAAGGCCAGCTTTCGAGAAGGACCGTCGCCAGCACACAAGGATTGTCGAGAGCGGGGATTTTGCAGGCAGTGTCTGCAAAATATCTCTGTTCACATTCAGGCGCCGAGCACGACTCGAAAACGTTCCCGCGGGAACGTCATCGCCGGGCGCGCACCGATCACTAGGCGCGCGTTGACGAATCCGTCATTCGAGTCGCATGCGACGCGTGAACGCGAAGCTGCGCGACGTGGCGGATTGGCGCGAGAGCTGCTTTGTCTAGGCGCAGGACGATCAATGAGAGATGCAACAGGACTCGGAACTTTGCTGGTGCTCTCGGTCGTGATCGGATGCGCGCGCGACGACCGCGAGACCTCGGCACACGCCGCGGATGTCCCGGCCGGCTCCGGCGATTCGCTTCGGAGCGACCTCGATCGAGAGAGGCCCTTTCTCGACGAGAACGCCAAAGCGATGGCGAAGATGATGGCCGACATGGATCTGAAGCCGACCGGGGACGTGGACCGGGATTTCGTCGCGATGATGGCACCGCATCACCAGGCCGCGATCGATATGGCGACGGCCGAGTTGCGCTACGGCCGTAACGAGCAACTGAAGCGGCTCGCGCAGGAGATCATCGTGAAGCAGCATGACGAAATCGCCGCGATGCATCGCGCGATCGGTGAGCCCGCGCCTCCGACGACGACAGCGCCGCCGAACCCCGCGCCCGCACTTCCACGGCCACCGATGTCGCGCGAATCGACGACGATGCCCGACCACCCGACGAGGTAGGCGCTCACGCCGAGCGCCCCGACGCCAAGAACCTTACGTGTTCTCTCGGCCGGGCACCTGAAGCGGCGGCTGATCCGAACACTGCAGATTGCCCAAGTGTCTCCGGCGACAACTGAGCTCGCTAGCGGCGGAGACGAGCGGCGAGCGCTTTAGAACCCACCCGCGCGCTCAGCAGCTCTTCTTGCACGAAGGCTGCGGTCGTGGCGTGAAGTCGATCGGCTTGCCACGAACGTCGACCGCGATCTCGCAACATCGCTCGAACATCTCGCGGAGCTGCGCACGGCCGCGTTGCACTCTGGACTTCATGCCCGAAACCGAGATGCCGACCATCTCCGCTGCTTGTTTCGCCGTGCGGCCTTCGAGCTCGACGAGAGTGATCGCCTCGCGATACGGCGACGGCAGCTGCGCAACGAAGAGCGAGACACAACCGACGAGCCCGTCAGCGGCTTGCCGATCGTTGTCGCCGGGCTCCGCCGGCAGTTCCTCCGGTGCATCCCCTTGCTCGAGTGGCCTCCGACCGCGCTTGCGCCCGATGTCCGTGATCGCATTGCGAGCGACCTGGAACATCCAAGCCGCGAAGCGATCGTCCTCGCGCACGTCGGCGAGCCCGCGATGCATGCGCACGAGGACATCCTGGACGACGTCATCGATCTCGTTTGGCGGAACGCGCCGCGCCACGAACGGACGCAGTCGCGCCGCGACATCGCTCCATGGCACGGCGGATCCGGTCATGTGCAGCAGCTCGGCTCGCAGCAAGACGTCGACCTCGGCGCGTTCGGATCGACGCGCCGCGCTTCGATCGTCGCCGAGGCGACAAACTTGCTCGCACCCACGAGCCACGAGTCGACGATCTCGGCGCTGCGCGGTGCGATCGTGACGCGGATGTCGACGAAGCCGACATTCGCGAGCATCGCCTCGAGATCTTCAAGCGGTGCGGTGCCTGCGATGCATCCGGCGAGCGCAGCCGCCTGTGTCTGCAACTCGGGCGGAATCGGCGCTATCGCGACCACGTCGCTGATCGCGAGACGACCACCCGGCTTGAGGACGCGCAGCGCCTCGCTGAACACGGCCTCCTTCTCGGGCGACAGATTGATCACGCAGTTCGACAGGATCGCGTCGATGGTCTGATCCGCGACCGGTAGGTGCTCGATCTCGCCGAGGCGGAACTCGACATTCTTCGCCTCGACCTTGCGCGCGTTCTCGCGAGCGCGGCTGATCATCTCGGGAGTCATGTCGACGCCGATCACGCGGCCTGTCGGCCCCACGGCGCGAGCCGCAAGGAAGCTGTCGAAGCCGCCGCCGGAGCCGAGGTCGAGCACGGTCTCGCCGGGCTCGAGCGCCGCGATTGCGTTCGGATTGCCGCATCCGAGGCCGAGGTCCGCGCCTTCGGGAACCGCCGTGAGATCGTTGTCGGAATATCCCAGGCCGCGCGACTGGCCCGCGGGCATTGCCCCGCAACAGCCGGTCGCGGCGCTGGCTGCGTTCGTGGACACGTTCGCGTAGTGCTCGCGGACGATCGTCCGCGTCTTGTCTGCCGTCAGATCACTCATGTTGATTCTCCTGTCTTGGGAGACGCCGGCGCGTCCGAAAGGACGCAGGAAATCTAGCTGACGATGGCGGTAACGAGTTGCGGGTGCGGACGATCGTCCCGAGCCCATCCCTTGTGCTGGACCAAAATGAGGTCTTGCGGGCTCACGAGATGCGGATTCTTTGGAGCAGTCGGAGCCCGCTGAGTGTTACGAGCAGCGTGCTGCCTTCGTGACCGATCACGCCCGTTGGCAAGCTGATTCTCCCGAGAACGTCGGCGGTGACGAGCAGCACGATCACGCCGAGAGCGATGACGAGGTTTTGCTTTACGACGCGCAACGCGCGACGTCCTAGCTCGATCGCGTAGGGGATCCGGCTGATGTCATCGGCCATGAGGACGACGTCGGCCGTCTCGAGCGCGACGTCGGTTCCGCTGACTCCCATCGCGATCCCCACCGTCGCCGTTGCCAGCGCAGGCGCATCGTTCACGCCGTCGCCAACGACGGCAACATGGCCGTACTCGGCGAGCAACGCCTCGACGACTCGAACCTTGTCCGCCGGTAAGAGTCCGGCGTGCACGCGATCCGCTCCGACCTCGCGTGCCGTTGCACGTGCGGTTTCCTCGCTATCTCCGGTGATCACAACGATGTGCTCCACACCGAGCTTGCGCAATGCCTCCACCGCCGCACGCGCGTTCGGGCGCACCGTATCGCGAAGCGCGATCGCCAGCTTTGCGCGCTCGTCACCCGCGAGGACGACGGTGTTGCCTGCCGCCTCCAAGCGGGCTTGCTCGGCGATCAGCACTTCGGGAACTTCCGCGAACAGCTCGCGCTTGCCAACTCGCCACGGCATACCGCCGACGACGCCCTCCGCGCCCACGCCGATCCGCGATTGAAACTCCGTCGGAGCAGCGATCGCGAGTCCCCGCTTGCGCGCCTCGGCCACGATCGCGACGCCGATCGGATGCTCTGACATGCTCTCGACGGACGCCGTGCGCTGCAGCAGCGCGCTCGCGTCCGAGTCCTCGACCACGACGAGGTCGATCACTATCGGATGCCCTGTCGTGAGCGTACCTGTCTTGTCGAACGCGACTGCGCGGATCTTGCCAAGCGCCTCGACGAATGTGCTGCCCTTGAATAGCACGCCGTTTCGGGCACCGTTGGAGAGGGCCGAGAGCAGCGCGGGCATCATGCTAGCAGCGAGGGCGCACGGCGAGGCGACGACGAGAAACACCATCGCCCGATATAGCGCGGCGGCGAACGTCCAGCCCATCAGCGTGGTCGGAAGGACCACGAACAGCACCGCACCCAGCACGACGAGATTCGCGTAACGCAGCTCGAATTTCTCGATGAAGAGCTGCGCGGGCGGCCGGCGTTCCTGAGCCTCCTGGACGAGCGCGATGATCCGCGCGATCACCGTCTCGCCCGCCGGTTTGGTCACGCGCACCCGCAACCCGCCCTGACCGTTGATCGTCCCGGCGAAGACATCGGAACCGGTCGTTTTGTGTACGGGGGTCGCTTCGCCGGTGATCGATGCTTGGTTGACGAGGGATGCGCCTTCGAGCACGACGCCATCAGCGGGGATGCGTTCCGCCGGTTTGACGAGCACCACGTCGTCGATCTGGAGCTGGTCGATTGCGACGCGCACCTCGACGCCGTCGCGCAGCACGACGGCCTCCTCCGGGTTGAGAGCCATGAGGGACTCGATGTCGCGCTGGGTACGCGCGCTCGCATAGCCTTCCAGGGTGCCGCTCAGCGCGAAGATGAAGATCAGCAGCGCGCCGTCGAACCAGTATCCGATCGACGCGGCGCCAATGGCGGCCACGACCATCAGGAGGTCGACATCGAGCTCGCGTTCGCGAACAAGCTTGGTCGTTCCTTCGATCGCCTGCCGATAGCCACCGGCAACATACCCGATCAGAAAGAAGCCATCGGCGACCCAGCTCGACACGCCAGCACGGGCGATCAATGCTCCCGCGAGCACGAACAGTGCGCATATCGCCGTCGTGATCGCTTCACCGTGTTTCGTCCAGAGCGTGCGCATCACTTCACGAACGCGCGGAGGACTTCCATCAGGTCCTCGGCTGCACGCCTCTGAGCGGAGGTTGGCTCCTGTGCGGGATCGAGGATGTGGTCGCGTATGTGTCCCCCGATGATCTCGGTCATGAGGCCCGTCAGTGCGCCGCGGCACGCGGCAACGGTCTGCAGCACCGCGAAGCATTCCGCTCCCTCCTCGAGCGTTCGCTGGATGCCATCCACCTGGCCGCGGATGCGCTTGATCCGTAGGAGAAGCTTTTCACGGTCGCGCTGCGTGTGACCCATAGCGATACTATGGGGGGGTATACTGTGGCACGGTCAAGCACTTCGGGTATGCGACGCGGCCGTGACGGTCGGCTTCTCGTTCTCGGAATGAAGTTACGCGTGCAGGACGCGAGCGCCTGGGCAAGCTGTTCGATGACCGCTGCGAGATCGCACTCGACCCGCGTAGCGGGTCACCGAATTGGTATTGCGTGCGAAACCGTGCCTACGAGTTGCGGTTCGCGGGATGCACCGTACGCCTCACAGGAGGAACCCATGACGACCAAGGAATTCCAGCAGTGCATTGATGCCTGTAACGGGTGCATCACGGCGGCGAACGAGTGTGTCGCGAAGCATGTCGGTGAGCCGCCGATGAAAGATTGTCTCGTGCTCTGCCTCGACTGCACGAGTGAATGTGGTGCTTGCGTGCAGATGCTCGCGAGAGAATCGCAGTTCGCGACGCGTGTGTGTGCGATCTGCGCTGACTTGTGCGATCAATGCGCGACCGAGTGCGGGAAGTTCGACTCGCCAGAATGTAGGGCGTGCGCGGAGGCATGCCGGACGTGCGCGGAGGCATGTCGGCGGATCGCTAGCGCACGAAAAGCGGCCTGACACGCGAGAGGTTCGGCTCTTTGCACGTATTCGCACTTCATCCTCGGCGGACGTAGCCGCACGAAGACCATGCCGCCCCACGGCGCCATTCGAACCGCATCCACGTCGCGCGATCCGTCATGGAGTCTCTCCACGGTGCGAGTGCCAGCGCACGCCGATGTTGTGGACCGCTTGATAGAACGTCGGTAGCGCGAGCAGTGTGAAGATCGTAGATGTGACGAGCCCGCCGACCATGACGATCGCGAGCGGCCGCTCGATCTCGGTGCCGTGCAATCGCAAGACGAGCAGCGGAAGCAAACCGAGAATCGCCGTCGACGCGGTCATGATCTTCGGCCGTACGCGACCGATGCACGCCTCGCGTAGCGCCTCGTTGAACGGCTTGCCGTCGGCGATCAGGCCTCGCGTCTGAATCACGAGCACGAGACCGTTTTGCACGGCAATGCCGAACAACCCGATTAGGCCGACGAGCGAGGACACGCTCCAACTTTCGCGTGCAAGTGCGAGCGCGACGATGCCACCGACGAATGCGCTCGGCAGCGTCGCGAGGATGACGCACGTCTCGGAGAGCGACCCGAGCGCGATGTAAAGCAACAGGAACACCGCGAGGAGGGCGACTCCGACCGCGAGATAGAGTGCTCGTTGTGCGCGAGCCTGGCTCTCGACTTTGCCCCCGAGATCGATGAAGTACCCGGGCGGCAATTGAAGCCCTTCGAGGTTCCTGCGCACCTCTGCTGCGGCGGAACCGAGATCGCGGCCCGAAACCGTGGACTCGATCGCGATCCGCCGGCTTCCCGCTTCGCGCTTGATCGTGCCGAGCCCGAACGTCGGCTCGATCTTCGAGAGTTTGCCGAGCGGGATCCGCGAGCCGTCGTGGCCATCGACCATCAGCGTCGAAAGTGTCGCGGCATCGCTGCGAAACTCCGGCGCGAGCTTGACGACGAGCTCGAAGCGACGCTGGCCGATCCAGACTTCGGACACCGCTTCACCCGCTAGGCCGATCTGGACCGCCTCGATCACGTCGCCCGGTGTAAGTCCGACGCGTGCCGCAGCTTCGCGGTCGACCTGGACCGTCAGCTGCGGCAGGCCAACAAGTGGCTCCGGACGCACGTCCTCCATGCCATCTATCCGGCGCATGATCGATGCCGCCTTGTCGGCGAGCGCTACGAGCTTCTGCGGATCGGGCCCGAAGATCCGAACGGAGATGTCGGCAGGCGTGCCGCCGAGACCTTCATCGATCCGCATGCCGAGCGGCGTCGTGAATAGCGTCGACACACCAGGCACCTTCTCGACCGCGCGTCGCATCTTCTCCACGAGCTTCCTGTCGTGGCGACGATCGGGCTTGAGCAGGATCAGGACGTCCGACACCGTGTGCGGCATCGGATCTTCCGTGCGCTCGGCGCGACCGGTGCGACGCACGACATCCTCCACATCCGAGAACGTGCGCAACACGTCTTCGACGCGATGGTTGAGCTGGTTGACCTCGTCGAGAGACGCTTCCGGCGGCAAGAACGTTTGCATCAGGATCGCGCCCTCGTCGAGCGGCGGTACGAAGTCCGAGCCGAGCCGAGTCGCGAGCCACAGCGCGGGCGCCGTGATTGCGATCGTGAGGAGCACGACTCGCCCCGTTCTGCGAAGTGCTGCGTTCAGGACAGGTCGGTAGACTCGCTTGAGCGTACGGATGATTCGAACGTCCTCGGGCTTGCCCTCGCGCTGCGGTCGAAGCATGTTGGCAGCGAGTAGTGGTACGAGCGCAAGAGACAACGCGAGCGCGGCAACGACCGCCGCGATCACGGCACCGGCGAGCGGCTTGTACATACGGCCCTCGATCCCCGACATCGCGAACAACGGAATGAACACTGCGATCACGACGGCTGTTGCGAACGCGATCGGCCGGCCGACTTCAACCGCGGCGGCGAGTGCGTGACCGCGTCGATCACCCTCCCGGCGTTCCGTGATCCGATGGACGACATTCTCGACCATGATGATCGAGGAGTCGACGAGCAGGCCCACCGCGATCGCGAGGCCACCAAGCGTCATCGTGTTGATCCCGATGCCGGTGACACGCATCAGCACACCGGACAGCGCGAGCGACGTCGGCAACGTCAGCGTTACGATCAGCGCCGCGCGCGCGTTTCCGAGCAACACGAACAGCACGAGCGCGACGAGCACGCCGCCGATCAAGACCGCCCGCGCGACACCGCCGAGCGCCTGCTGCACGAGCTGCGATTGATCGTAGACGATTCGGATCGCGACTCCCTTCGGCAAGCTCTTGCGCAGGTCCGCGATCGCGGTGCGGATGCCATCCGCTACAGCGACGGTATCGGCGCCGAACTGCTTCACGATCCGGCAGCTCACGACCTCGCCCGCGAGTCGATGGGCGATCCCGCGGCGAACCGCGGCCGCTTCGCGTACGTCGGCCACGTCACCTAGAAGCACCGGTGTCGAACCGCGGATCGCGACGACCGTGCCGCGCAATTGCTCGACCGTTTGTGCGCGGCCCGCAGCCCGCACGGTCCATTCCATTTGTGCCTCGGTCACGAAGCCGCCCGCTGCGCTGACGTTTGCACCCTTTGCCGCGTGCATGATGTCGCCAAGCGAAACGCCGCGCGCCGCCATGCGATTCGGATCCATCTGGATCTGAAATTCGCGCAAGTACCCGCCGAGCCGCTCGACGGCAGCTACGCCGGGCACCGCGAGCAATCGATTCTTGATCTCGTTCTCGGCGAGATCGCGAAGCGTCATGAGATCCGCTGCACCCGGATCCGCCTCGATCGTTAGCTCGAAGATCTCGTTGAGCCGACCGGTGACACCGGAGAGTAATGGCGCGTCGGTACCCGGCGGGAGCTCGACCTGACCGAGTCGCTCGGCTACGAACTGCCGCGACTTCGAATAGTCCGCATCGGGCAAGAACTCGATCGTGACCTGGACGACCCCGAGCGTCGATGACGATCGCTCCCGCCTCACGTTCGGCAGACCCGACAATGCTGTCTCGAACGGAATCGCGACGCGCATCTCGAGCTCGTCGGCACTCATCGCGGGGTTCTGCACGATGATGTTGAAGACAGGCGCCGAAAGATCCGGAAACACGTCGCGCGGCAGCGCGCGCATCGAGACGGCGCCGAGCGCTGCCCCTGCAAGTGCGAGGACGATCGCGACGACCGGCTTCCTGAAGCTCGCTGTGATTAACTTTTCGATCATGGCTAGTCCTCGCGGTCGCCGCCGCCGCGCGCCTTGTCGGCCTCGGCTTTGAGCAGGAAGGCACCCCCAACGACGATCTCCTCGCCGGCGGTCAGCCCGGTCATCACCTCGACCTCACCGCCGAGATCGCGGCCACGGCCGATCGGACGGACCGCAAATTGACCCGGACCTTGCGGCACGAATACGACCCAGCTCTCGCCGATCCGCTGTACCGCCGCCGCAGGAACGCAGATCGCTTGATCGTTGACGTCGCCAAGCGGAATCGAGACGGTCGCGGTCATGCCTGGCCGGAGCACACCATCGGCGTTCGCGACATCGAAACGGATCGCGATCGTGCGCGACGCTGGATCGACCTCGCGACCGATCCACTTGATCATCACGTCGCGCGTCTTCCCCGGCAGCGCAGCAAAGCTCGCGGTTCCTTTGCCATCACTCTGCACGCGAACCGCATCGCGCTCGAACACGTGCGCGACGAGCCACAACGTCGAGAGGTCGCCCACCTTGAAGAGTGTCTTCGAAGGGTCGGCGAGCTGACCGACAACGACATCGCGATCGATGACCGTGCCCGCGACTGGCGACTTGAGCGAAATGCCGGTCTCGCCCTCCGTGCCGCCGTACTTGCGCAAACCGGAGACCGCGACTTTGTAGGCCGCGTCGGCCTCGGTGAGCGCGGCATCCGCCTCGATCCGCTCGCGCTCCGGGATCAGGCGATCTGCGGCGAGTCCTCGTTTGCGGTCGGCGTTTGCCTTCGCGACGTCGAGGTGTGCACGCGCGGCCTCGGCCGTGGCACGTGCTTGTGCGAGGTCGGGACTGCGGAGCTCCGCGAGCACCTGTCCGACCTTCACCGGATCGCCGGGCTTCGCGAGCACACGCGCGACACGCGCCGAGACCGGCGCGGCGATCTCTGCGTACGCATCCTCGTTGACGTGCACTTCGCTGATCGCGGAGACCCGCTCACCGGCAGCGTGCAGCGTCGCCTTACCGATCGTGACTCGCAGATCGCGGAGCATCTCGGGTTCGATCTTCACGACGGAGATGCCTCCGTTGCTCGATCCCGCGCCGTTTCTCGTCGAGCGCTCGGTCGGCTCCGCGACTTCGTGATCTTCGTCGTCCTTGTGACCATGACAGCCGACGAGGAACGCCATCGCGATGATCAGGCGCGCGGTCATTGCGACACCCCCGCGATGTAACGCACCGTGGCCGCAGCCTTCGCGAGCCCGAGCAGTCGGTCGAGATACTCGCGACGGCCGCTCAGCACCTCTTGCCGGGCGACGAGATATTCGTTCACGGCGAGTTGACCCGCATCTACACTCTTGCTCAGCAACTTCTCGCTGTCGTCGAGTGCCGGTAACACGTCGTGCTCGTAGACGGCCACTGCGTCGTTCGCGTGCGTGTACGCCTCGAGCGCGTCGCCAAGCTCGCGCGTGGCCGCGAGTAGAGTCGCCGTACGCATCTCGGTCGCGCGACGCGCGCGTGCGGATGCGATCGCTTTGTCGCCTTGCGCACGATTCCAGGTCGGCAAGGTCGCGCGGATCCCGCCGAGCACGATGTCATCGCCGCCTTCGCGTCGATAACCGAGCCAAAGTCCGAGGTCCGGACGTGCGTTGGCGGTCGCGACGTCGTGCTCCGCGGCAGCGACGCTGCGCTCGGCGTCGAGTGCTCTTACGTCGGCGCGTTTCACGATCGCGTTGCGCAGTGCTTGGAGATCCGTCACGGCCACGCGCAAGTCTCCTTTGACGATCAGCGTGTCGCTAGGATCCGCGCCGATCACGGCGGCGAGCCGCGCGACCGCTGCAGCGCGCTCCGAGGTTGCGGCTTGTGTCGCAGATCGCGCACGTCCCAATGCGGCGCGGGCGAGATTCGCTTCGAGGTCGGTCGCATCACCGGCTTTGCGCCGTCGATCCGCGAAATCGGCCGCGCGTTGTGCGAGATCCTCCGCGCCGCGATCGAGGTCAAGTATGCGATCGGCGTGGATCGTCTCGTAGAACGCAAACGCGACTTCGAGATCGAGCTCGCGAAAGCTCGTGTCTGCCGTCGCCCCCGCGTGCAGCAGCTCCGCACGTGCGAGCGCTCGCCTCGGGCCGCGCCGTCCAGGCTCGAGATCCTGCGCGATCCGCGCGTCGATGTCGTACAGCCGTGGCGTTACGAACCGCGGGCCGGCGCCGGCCTCGATCTCCGGGTTCGTCGTGAACAACATGTCCGCGCCGACCACAACACCTTCGGCCTCGCCGATCTGACCGCGCGCCTGCGCAGCGATCGGTGAAACATGATGCGCACGATCGATTGCTGCCGGCAGATCGATCGTTACGGTGCCGGCTAATGCCGGCCTGAGCTGAAAAACGAGCGTTGCGGCAAGCGCAGCGCGAGACAAGTGCCACATGGCGCACCTCCATGGCGACGGATCGAGGCTCCGGCGCCCGCAGTTACGGTCGAATCAAGGACGATTCAAACGGTCTGCGATCGCGGCACGTGCAGGATCTCGCGCGGGTCGGGAGACGTTGCGAAGACTTGGGGTGCAGCAAACTCGACCACGCATTCGATAATCGGCGGTTTCGCGATTGTCGCGACGGGTGTCGTCGGAATGCTTGGCGCTGCTGTGCTCGCGCACGTACAGCTCGGGCACTTCGGCGGGCATTGCTTTCCGTCCGGGCAGTCATCATCGGAGCACGCATCGCCGCCGAGCCAGAACACACCGTTTGCTTGGCCGACCGCCAGCAACAGCATGATGACCAGGAGGATTCGCGACACGATGGGAACAGGCTAGCACGTGACGGGCCTGGTACGGACCGGGAGTTCCGAACGACGATCCAGCTCGATTCGATCTCTGCATCCGCATCTCCTCGGGCAGCGAGCGTTCAAGCGCCGCGTGCGTTTAACGCGGCCGACGCAGCCCTGCCAGAGTGACCGTCACAAGCCGACGCACTGCGGCCTTGGACGGCAAGCTGCTCGCGGCGGTGAGCGCGTGCAGGCAGTAGCTCGCGAGCTCGCTAGGTGCGACATCATCGCGAAGGTCGCCCGCTTTCGCTCCCTCGGCGATCAAGTCACGGATGAACTCGCGGAGGTGCTGGTGCGCTCGCGCGACGTGCTCGCCTTGGTGCAGTAGCGCCGCCAGCTCGGTGTTATGGCGCTGGTGGGAAATGAACGCGAAGGCTTCGAGCACCGCGTCGAGCCGCTGGCTCGCGTCGCCAGACTGATCCCGGATGACCGCGAGTTGTTCGAGGTGAGCGGTGATCTGCCGTTCGTGCCAGGCAACCAACACGGCGTCGACATCGACGAAGTACTTGTACAGCGTTGCTCGGCCGATGCCGGTTTTCTCGGCGATCTCCGACATCGTCACCGACGCTAGTCCCCGCTTGGCGACCAGATCCGCAGTGGTGTCGAGCACGGCGTCGCGGACCGCATGACGATGCGCCTCGATCGTGTGGTTCCACAGCTTCGGCACCTCGTGACTATACATCACGACGGGCCGCGAGACATTATGCCGTTGACGTAGACATAGTGTATCGATAAATTCGCCCGTATGACTGACTCACGCTCCGACGACGAGAAGCTGCCGCGCTGGGTGAAGATCTCCGGGATCATCACGATCGTCTTCATCCTCGTATTCGTCGTCGTGCATCTAGCCGGCGGTGGGTTCGATCACGACCACGGGGGTCACATGGGCAGCGACCATTGATGACGATGGCGCCGGGACTGCGCAAACTCGCGCTCACCGCCCACGTCACGTCCTCGGTCGCCTGGCTCGGCGCGGTCGCTGCTTTCTTGGCCCTCGCCCTCACCGGTCTCAGGAGCAAGGATGCTGAGACCGTCCGCGCCGCATATCTCGCGATAAAGTCGACGACCTGGCTCGTGATCGTCCCGCTGTGCCTTGCCTCGCTCGTCACCGGCGTCGTCCAATCGCTCGGCACCGTCTGGGGCTTGTTCCATCACCACTGGGTCGTCGTTAAACTAGTGCTGACGATCCTGGCGACGGCGGTCTTGCTGCTGCATACGCGAGCCATCGATTACGCCGCCGATGCCGCAGCACAAAGGACAATGTCGAGCACCGATCTCCGCGAGCTCAGGATCCAGCTTGTCGTCGATGCTGGGGCCGCGCTCTTGGTTCTGCTCGTCGCGACGACGCTGGCCGTATACAAGCCGAAGGGCAGAACTCGAGACGGCCGCGCACGAGCTGCGGTTCACTCATCTCATCGTCCATGACGGCCACTGGTTCACGAAGTATCCGCCGCTGTGGCCGCTGCAAGCTTTCCATGAAGCTCGATTCGCTCATGAGAAACCGCCATTGACCGGCCCCCCCAACTTCGATGCATAATTCGATGTTGGCGCACTCACACGTTCATGAGAGGACCTTTGTTGAACTTCACTAATTCTATTTGTGCAGCCGCACTGCTTCCCGCTGCTCTGGCCTTGAACGCATGCGGTGGCAACTCAGGGGGCCGCGCGGACGGAGGAGCAGGAAGCGGCGACGGTGGGGGGCTGGTCGGGCCTGTCACCGATCAGGACTGGGACGGCACTCCAACGGCGTCCGACTGCGACGACCAGAACGATCGGATTTACCCGGGAATCAGCGTCGCGTGCACTGCCTCCTGCGGGGCAGGCACTAAAACCTGCGGCGCCGACGGTACGTACTCGACCTGCTCGTGCGCGCCTCTGTGCGAGAAGGCGGGAACCGGCACCTGCTACTATGTGTCAGCCGCGACCGGTAGTGATACCAACCCCGGCACCTACAACGCGCCGTTCAAGAGCTACCTCAACTTCAACTTCTACTTCAACCCGCCGACGACCCACGTCGCGCTTCAGCCCGGCGACGTCGTGTATTTCCTGGCCGGCACCTATCAGGACGTGTACGCCTGTTGCGGCGGCCCCGCATTGGATCGTGCGGCGTTCCTGCGCGGTGTCCACGGAACCCCGACTGCGCCGATCACCTGGAAGGCGTATCCCGGCCAGAAAGTCATCTTCGGCCACCACGACAGCCACCCGATCTCGGTCTTCGACTCGTCGAACCTGGTCATCGAAGGTTTTGAGCTGGTCGACGGCTACGGCAACGGCATCGACACCGATACCGTCGATGGCCTGGAGATCCGCAACAACAACATCCACGACATGCGCGGCTCGGCTCCCGACAACGGTGCGACTGGCATCGCCCTGCTCTCCACAAGCTCGGTCAACATCCATCACAACTCGGTCCACGACAACTACGACCGCGCGTACCCGGGCCCGGATCATCGCCAACAGATGATCTTCTTCCAAGGCGGAAACATCCGCGTTCATCACAACCACGTCTACGAGTCCGACCCCCTGCAGGGGAACGGCGGCGTGATCTACAAACATAAATCGAGCATCGCCGGTGCGACCTATGAGCTCGATCACAACCTGATCGAAGGATGCAATCAATTCGGCACCGCGTCCGGGACGCCGAACGCGCACATCCATCACAACCTGTTCCTCAACTCCGGAGAGCCCTGGGTCACTGATCTCGGCGGGCCGACCCAGTTCTCGAATTACGTCTTCGAACGAAACACGATCGTCGGCGCGGGCGCGATCAACTACGACGTTCAGGTGGGCCCAAACTACGGCACGCTCGGACCTTTCATCTACCGCGAGAACATCGTCGTCGCCTCCGGTTCGAATACCAACGGGTTCTTCGTCGAGGTCGGGCACTACCAGTCCGACGCGACCTACTCGGCGGTCGTGACCGGCAATCAGCTGTCGTTTGGACCCAACTGCTACTTCAACTCGAGCTCGCCGCTGAGCTTCTCGCTGTTCGGAGCCGGCGAGCCCGCAGGCACGGTCCTCGACCTCAGCGGGTGGAAAGGCGCCGGCTACGACGCCAACTCGGTTGTCGACGATCCGATGCTCGACGCGAAGTACGCGCCCGGCCTCATTGCCTGCAAGGGCTTCGGACATCTCGCCGAGCCTTAGAGAGGGGAGAGCCCGACCGGGGTTAGTACGTTGCTCGATCCGGTGAGCGCGTGATCAACCCCGGTCCGGCGGTGGACCCACCAGTCACTATCGCCTTCACCCCGAGAAGTCACTGCCGGCGCAAGCCGCGTGGGGTCACGCCGAGGAGACGCCGCATCCAGCGCGCCATGTGGCTCTGGTGCGCGAACCCAACAGCGAGCGCGGCCTCGCTCGCGGGGAGGTCACCTGCGAGGAGCAGCTCACGAGCACGCTCGACGCGGCGTCGCACGACGTAGCGATGCACCGGTTCGCCGACCTGCGCGCCGAACCACCGGCGGAGATGTGCGGGACTCACGCGGGCGACGCCGGCGAGCTCGCCGAGTGTCAAATCGCGGTCGAGGTGCGCCTCCACGTAGTCGATCACGCGCTGGAGCTGGGTGCGTGTCAGCCCGCGTGCGACCGGCGAGGTCGAGCCTTGCGAGAGCAGCTGGACCGCGAGCGCGACGCCGAGGCTATCGAGATAGAGCTGGCGCGCAGGATGATCGGCATTCCCGAGGAACGCCCAGGCGAGCCGGCGGATCGTCGGGTGGGGGACGAGGTGCTGTGACGCAACAGTGCGCGAGAGCCGCGCTTCTTCGGCGACGCGCTCGACGAACCCACGCCCGAGGTGGATCTCGAGCGCGCGGCTGGCGGTCGCGGCATCGTACCCGCCTGGCGCGCCGGCCGGGACCACGTCGACGTCGCCGCGCGTGCGCACGCATTCATAGTTCGATTCGCGGCAGCGCGATGGCGTCTCGGCGCTGAGGTGAACCGCGACGCGATGCGCGTCGATCGGCAGCAGGACCACCGCGCCTGCGGCACTCGCGCGCTCGACGAGCTCTACACCATGCGGAGGCCTGGTCATGCTCCAGCGTAGAGCAGAACGTGCGGATCGCCAGCGCAGGACGTGCGCGAACCCCGCATGCCGCGGCGCTACAGGATCGTATGGCCAATCATCTCATCATCGGTGCCGGGCCGACGGGCAGCGCGACCGCGCGCATGCTCGCCGACGCTGGCGATCCCGTCACCCTGGTGTCGCGCTCCGGCCGCGGCCCCCGCCACCCCCGCATCACGCTGCGCGCTGCCGATGCGGCCGATGCCAGGGCGCTCGTGCCGCTCGCTGCCGGCGCGGCGACGATCTTCGACTGCGCGATGCCGCGCTACGACCGCTGGGTCGAGGAGTTCCCGCCGTTGCACGCCGCGGCGCTCGCGGCGACGGTTGCTTCGGGCGCGGCGTTGATCACGGTCAGCAATGTCTACCCCTACGGCCGGGCGCAGCCGTTTCGCGAGAGCTCGCCGATCGCACCGATCAGCGCGAAGGGGCGGGTGCGCGCACAGATGTGGCGCGACGCGCTCGCGAGCGGCGCGCGCGTGTGCGAAGTCCGCGCGAGCGATTACCTCGGCCCCGGCGCCCTCTCGCTGTTCACGCTGATGATGTTGCCGGCGTTGCGCGCGGGTGCGCCTGCGAGCATGCCCGCGGATCTCGACGCGCAGCACAGTTGGACGTTCACGGACGACGTCGCGCGTACGCTCGTCGCCGCCGCGCGCTCGGGCGCGTCCTGGAGGCGTGCGTGGCACGTGCCTTCGTCGACCGTATCGGTCCGCGAGCTCGCGGGCCACTTCGCAGCGCGCGCGCAGGTCACGCGGATGTCGCGCGAGCAGTTCGCCGCAATCGCGGCCGGCGATTCGATCGCCGCCGCGGCGACCGAGATGCTCTACCTCTTCGAGGAACCCGCGATTCTCGACACGGCCGAGACCGAGCGCGAGCTCGGCGTACACGCAACGCCGCTGGAAGAGGTGGTGCGCGCTACGCTCGCTGCACCGTGACGAAGACACGAGGCTCGCGACGCATCCGACGGGCTGCGCAAGACCGCCCACGGCCCCGCTGAATGAGTCAGCAGTAGTCGCCGGCGCGGAAGAACTGCGCCGGCGCCGCGCCGGTGACCGCGCGAAACTCGCGAATGAAGTGCGACTGACGTAGTACGGCGAGCCGATGGCGAGCCCACAGGGTGCGAAATCGCCGCGGGCCTGTCACGAATCGGCGCGCTGCCCGGTCTTCCGGATGCAATGCGACTCCTCGTCCTCGGCGCGACCGGCAACACCGGCCGCGAGATCCTCGACCGCGCACTCGCGCGCGGCCATCACGTCACCGCGTTCGTCCGTTCTCTACGCAACTGTTGACACTGGCCCGTCAGTGTCACATGATGACCATCATCTAATGCGCTATCCGGACGGCCACGGCGAGAGGGTGCGCACGCGCATCGTCGAAGCGGCATCTCGCGCGCTTCGGCGCGATGGGATCGACGCCGTGAGCATTCCGAAGCTCATGAAGCTGGTTGGGCTCACGCATGGCGGCTTCTATGTCCACTTCCGCGACCGCGATGAGCTCGTCGCGGAGGCGGTGGCGTACTGCGCGAGGGACAGCGCTCTTTCGAGTGACGTTCCCGCCGCGCAAGCGTTCGCCAGGTACCTGTCACAGGATCACGTCCGCCACCCCGAGCTCGGTTGCGTGATCGCGGCGCTCGGAATCGAGGGAGCACGCCAGCGCGGGCCGGTGCGGCGCGCGTTCGCCGAGGCTGCTACCCGGTTGCTGCGAGGAGTGGAGCGTAGGCTTCACCCGAAGAGTAGCGACGGCGCCCCGAGCGACGAAGCGCTCGCAACTGCGTCGCGGATGGTCGGTGCGGTGGTGCTGGCTCGCCTCGTTCAGGATGAAGGCCTCGCGAATCGCCTGCTCGAATCTGCCAAGGGTCGCTGAGGAGCACACGGGCACCGAGAGGCCCGTTTTTGTGTTGGTTCATAACATGATGCTCATCATACAAAAGCAAGAAGAGCGCAGGGATCGATCCTGAACGGAGACCCAATGACAACGGAACACCTCTTCCAAACACATCTCGTTCTCGGTTATGTCGCGTGGTCGCTGTGCTTCGGCGCATACATCCTGCCCTGGCTCAAGTCGATGGACCGGGTCAAAGCACAGCGCGCCATCGCGACTCTGCACAGCTTCCGCTTCTTCGGGCTCGTCTTCATTCTCCCGGGCGTCGTCAGTCCCAACCTGCCCGCCAGCTTCGCCACTTTCGCCGCCTATGGCGACTTGGCGACGGGGCTGCTCGCCATGATGGCGCTGCTCACCGTCAGGATGCGTCCGGCTTTCTGGCTGTTCGTCGTCGCCTTCAATCTCGTGGGAACGACCGACCTCATCCTCAACTATTACCACGCCATCCAAGCTGGCCTCCCGGCGCGGGCGGGGGAGTTGGGCGCCACATATGCGATCCCGATCCTCTATGTGCCCCTGCTGATGATCACGCACTTCGTCGCGTTCTATTTTCTGGTGCGTCCATCGCGTCGGCAAACGGCGGATTAGGACGATGCTGCAGATCAGCCGAGACAGGACCGGTACACGGAAACGGCGGCGCCAGGGCCGAGCGCGGTTACGGCAGTGATTGCACGCCACCGTGAACAGGAACATCCGAGCCGTGGCGAGCCCACAGGTGCGAAATCGCCGCGGGGCTGTCACGAATCGGCCCGCTGCCCGGTCTTCCGGATGCAATGCGACTCCTCGTCCTCGGCGCGACCGGCAACACCGGCCGCGAGATCCTCGACCGCGCACTCGCGCGCGGCCATCACGTCACCGCGTTCGTCCGTTCGCCAGAAAAGCTCGCGCCGGCTGCCGGCCTCGCGATCGTGCCAGGCGATCCGCGCGACCGCGCCGCGCTCGCCGCCGCGCTGGTCGGCCACGACGCCGTCGTCTCGGCGATCGGCATGCGGCCGCCCAAGGCGTTCCGGCCGCACACGCTCGTCGCCGACTGCGCTGCCGCGACGGTCGACGCGATGGGCATCGCGGGCGTGCAGCGCCTCGCGATCGTGTCGGCGGCGGTGCTGTTTCCCGAGCGCGGCCTCGTGTTCGCGTTCTTCCGCTGGCTGCTGAAGCACATCGCGCGCGACCTCGGCGCGATGGAGGGGGTCGTCCGTGCGAGCGCGCTCGACTGGACGATCGTGCGGCCGCCGCGCCTCGTCCAGTCGGCGGACGAGAGCTGGCGCTTCGCCGTCGACGCCCTGCCCGCGCACGGCCGCACGATGGGGTTCCGCGCGCTCGCGGCGTTTCTCGTCGACGCGGTCGAGCAGGATGCGCACCCTCGCGCGCTCGTCGGGCTGGCTCGGTAGAGCGCGGCCCTGGCCGGCTCAGCGCCGCTTGGACCGGGGGCGGCCGACCTTCAGGAACTCGACCAGCGCCTGGAGCTTCGGTGCGATGTGCGCGCGGCTCGGGTAGTAGAGGAAGAGACCGGGAAACGGCACGCAGAAGGCGTCGAGCACGCGCACCACGCGCTTGGCCGCGAGGTGCTCGCGAACACCGCTCTCGAGGACATAGGCGAGTCCGAGCCCGTCGAGCGCGGCATCCAGCATGAGGGCACCGTCGTTGAGGAGCATCCGGCCGTTCACCGCGATCTCGAAGTCCTTGCCGTCCTCTGTGAACTCCCAGCGATAGACGACGCCGAGCGTGCGCTGGCGGTAGTTGATGCAATCGTGCGCGTGGAGATCGCGCGGGTGCTTCGGTTTTCTCCGCGCTGCGAAATACGACGGTGCGCCCACGACCGCCATGCGCAGATCGCCGGTCACGCGCACCCCGATCATGTCGCGCTCGACCATCTCGCCGATCCGGATGCCCGCGTCGAACCCTTGCTCCACGATGTCGCTGAGCGCCTCGTCGATGCTGACGTCGAGGTTGATATCCGGATATGCGGCGAGGAACGCCGAGAGCTTCGGGGCGAGGACGAGCTCGTAACCGAGACGCGGCAAGGTCAGGCGCAAGAGGCCGGCCGGACGGTCGCGGAGCTCGCCGATCGACTCGAACGCTTCGCGGACGCCCTCCATCGCGGGCTTGAGGCGGGCGATGAACCGGGCACCTGCCTCGGTGAGGCCCACGCTGCGCGTCGTCCGCTGGAGGAGTCGGACGCCCACACGCTCCTCGAGCCCGCGAATGGTCTGGCTGACCGCCGAGGGCGTGACCCGCAGCTCGGCGGCGGCCGCGGTGAAACTCCGCTTCTCGGCGACCGAGAGAAGCGCGGTGAGACCTGCGAGCTCGTCGCTCATTATTTAGACATACTTCATAGCGCGTGCAGATTCGACGCCTTTCTCCGTGAAGCCCGGGGTCGTAGGGTTCGTCCATGGAGGCCATCATGAGCACGCAGGGCAAGGTCTGGTTCGTCACCGGAGCGTCGTCGGGGTTCGGCCGTTGCATCGTCGAAGAAGGCATCGCGCGCGGCGAACGCGTCGTCGCAACGGCCCGCGATCCGCGCACCCTGGAGGATCTCGTCGCCCGTGCTCCGGATCGGGTTCACGCCGTTCGCCTCGACGTCACGAAGCCCGCCGAGATCCAGAGCGCCGTCGCCTCGGCGCTCCAGCGCTTCGGGACCGTCGACGTCCTCGTGAACAATGCCGGCTTCAGCGTGGTCGGCGCGATCGAAGAGACGAGCGACGAGGACCTTCGCGCAACCTTTGAGCCGATGTTTTTCGGCGCGGTGGCGATGACGCGAGCGTTACTCCCCCATATGCGCGAGCGCCGTAGCGGAACCATCGTGCAGATCACGAGCGTCGGCGGGCTGATCACGGCGCCGGGCTTCGGAGCCTACTGCGCAGCGAAGCACGCCCTCGAAGCGCTCTCCGAGGCCATGGCCGCGGAGCTCGCCCCGTTTGGCGTGCGTGTGCTGATCGTCGAGCCGGGCGCCTTCCGCACGCGTCTGTTCGGCTCCGCGTTCCGGACGATGCCCGCGATGGATGCGTACGCGTCGACCGTCGGCCCCACGCGCGCGTACGCCGCGCACTCCGACGGCACCCAAGCCGGCGACCCGGCGAAAGCGGCCAAGGCCATCGCCGACGCTGTCACGGCGGGCGCGCCCTCGTTGCTGCTCCCGCTCGGCGCAGATGCCGTGAAGTCGATCCGGGAAAAGCTCGCGCAGGTGGCTGCCGACGTGGATCGAACCGAACGCGTCGCCGTCGCGACCTCCTTCTGAGCGCGCTCGCCGGCGATCGGAGCGGCGGCACGGTCGGTCCGATTCACATGCGCTGCCCGCGACAGCACGCGAATTGCCGCTCGCGAAGGTGTAATCGCCACCACGATGTTTCCGACAACCGGTGGCACGTTCGAACGTTGAATGACGTTGCAGGATAGGGAGTTGGGATCTCGACGCCGGTATCCGACCCCTCGAGCTATTCGCAACGCCGCCGCCGCTTCTAGAAGGGCACGCAGTGAGGCACAACGACGATCCACCAAACACGAGGAGACTCGAGCATTGGCGGCCGGCGCAGCTTCGTGCATCCCGTAGGCGCGCAGCTTGTAAATTCGGGGCGCATAGCTGACCAGCTTCATGAAATGGATCTCGGTCTGCTTCGAGGACATTCAAGAGC
>JAQBQF010000201.1 GCA_028287115.1 Myxococcales bacterium | reverse complement strand
ACGACGCACGCTTCGAGGTAGTTGCGGAGCTCGCGGACGTTTCCGGGCCAGCCATGGCGGAGTAGCTCGGGTACGAGCTCGCCGGTGCGTAACGCGGCGGCGATCGGCTGGTCGTGCGCGCCGAGATCGTCGAGGATCGCCTCGACGAGCAATGGAATGTCGCTCGTGCGCTCGCGCAAGGGCGGCATCGTGACCTCGAGCACCGCGAGCCGGTAGTAGAGGTCCGAGCGGAACCTGCGTGCGTTGACCTCTTCGCGCAGCTTGCGATTGGTGGCGGCGACGATACGGACATCGACCGCGATCCGCTGGCTGCCGCCGACGCGCTGGATCTCGCGGCGATCGAGCGCGCGCAAGAGCTTTGGTTGCAGGTCGAGGGCGAGCTCGCCGATCTCGTCGAGGACGACCGTGCCACCGGCCGCGCTCTCGAATGCGCCGACGCGGAGTGTCGTCGCGCCGGTGAACGCGCCGGGCTCGTGACCGAACAACTCTGTTTCGAGGAGGTTCGCGGGGATCGCGCCGCAGTCGACGACGACGAACGGTCCGTCCCGACGCGCGCTCTCGTTGTGAAGCGACTCGGCCGCGAGATCTTTGCCGGTGCCGCTCTCGCCCTGGAGGAGCACCGTGCTGTGACTCGCAGCAGCGGCCTCGAGGAGCGCGAATGCGGCGCGCATCGGCACCGAGCGCCCGATCAGGCGACCGAATCGATCGCGCTTGGAGAGCGGAATCTCGACCTGGCGCGCACCGATCGCGAACCGGAGCTGGCTGCGCCCGAGCGTGAGCACCGCGCCGTCGCGCAGCGGCGCCTCGATGACCGGGACGTGATCGACAAACGTGCCGTTGCGGCTGCCGAGGTCGCGCACGAAGCATGCGCCGTCGGCGATCCGGATCTCGCAATGAAACTTCGACATCGCAGCATCCGCGATCCGGAAGTCCGCGCGTAGATCGGCGCCGACAACCATCCGTTCAGCGGCGAAGGCATGCGTCGTACCGTCGAGCTCTCCACCGACGATCGTCAGCCGGCATTCGCGCACGAGCGCGCGCACCGGGGACGAGGACGAGAGCCCTTCGGTGGTGCGTAGGTCATCGGGCACGGACCCGAGCGTAGCTCGGAACATCGGCTGCGACCGTCGGCCAGTGACCGAGATCAGTCGAGGGTCTCGCCGGCGCGCGCTCGCTTCACGTGGGTCGAGTGTTGCACGGGCACGAGTCGGACATCGATCGGCCCGGCACGCTCGACGGTCAGGCGCGAGGGTTGGTATCCCGAACGCGTCACGACGATCGACGCCGACTGCGGCACGACGAGCGTTGCGGGTGTGACCCCGCGACGAATGCCGTCGACGACGATCTGGGCGCTCGACGGGGCGCTGCGAACCATGATCTCGAGCCGGATCGCCCCTGGGACGATCACGTCGTCTGACATCGGAGGCGAAGGATTCGCGCTGCGTGCCGTCGGATTCGTTGGACTTGGCGGATTCGGCGGATTCGTCGCGCTGATCGTGGGCTGCGCGGTGTGCTCGCTCGAGGACCGTGTCAGCGAAAGCGTCAGGATCACCGCGCCCGCGAGCGCGAGCGGCAGCGCAAGCCATGGCCATCGCGATTGCTTCGCGATCGGTTGTGGAGGCGACGCGTGCTGCATCGCTGCAACGTGCTGCGGGGGTGGCACGAGCTGCGTGATCCGCTCGGGCGCTTCGTCGGCCCCGCGCAACGTACGTGCGATGTCGGTCATCGACGCCGGGCGCCTTCCGGGATCCTTGTCGAGGCACGCGAGGAGCATCGCTTCGAGAGCGGGCGAGATCGTCGCGAGCTCGCCCGGCCGCGGCGGCGCTTCGAACAACTGCGGAGATCGACCCTCGGCGAAATCGACAAACGGCAAGCGCCCGGTGATCGCTTCGAACAGGATCGCGCCGAGCGCCCAGACATCGACGCACGGTGCGACGAGATTTGCGGTCAACTGCTCCGGTGCCATGTACGCCGGTGTGCCGATCCGGGGGCCGGTCGCGACCGCCGATCCGCCGTCGAACGACTTCGCGATGCCGAAATCGACGATCTTCGGCTGATCGTCCCCGACGATCATGATGTTTGCGGGCTTGAGATCGCGATGAACGATGCCCGCGTCGTGCGCCGCCTGCATGCCATCGGCAATCGCGGCGCCGAGGCTGCGAACCTCGAGCTCGGTCATCAGATTCACGCGCCGGAGCCGGGCCGCGAGACTCTCGCCCTCGAGCCGCTCCATCACGAGATAGCAGCTTCCCTCGTCGCGACCGAAGTCGAGCACGCGGACGATATTGCGGTGCGCGATCGACCGCGTGCGCGCGGCCTCGGCGAGAAACCGCTCGATCGCGGCGTCGTCGTCCGAGAGGTGCGAGCGCAGCAACTTGATCGCGACCTGATCGTGCAGGAACCGATGCTCGCCGGCGTAGACCTCGCCCATGCCGCCGTGCCCGATCAGCGGCCCGAGCACGTAATTTCCGACGATGCGATCCATTTGCGTCGTTCGCGCGCTATCGTCGCACGAGATGCGCGCGCTCGTGGCCTCGATCGTGCTGATGGCCAGCTCGGCGCAGGCCGGCGGTATCGAGGACAACGCGCTCGAGCACCTGGATCGCGGCGTCGCGGCGTACCACGCAGGGGATTATCCGCTCGCACATCGCGAGACGGAGCTCGCACGCGACCTCGTCCCCGACAAACCGAACCCGTATCGCTGGCTCGCGTTGATCGAGGACCAGCAAGCCGACTGCAAGCGCGCGCTCGTCAATGTCGAGAGCTTCCTGTCGCGCGTGCCCAAAGACGACCCGCGGGTCGCCGAGATCATCGCGGTCCGAGACAAGTGCGCGAACAGCGGCGCGCTTCGCATCGGGACGACACCATCCGGCGCGGCGATTCGGATCGATGGCTCGCTCGTCGGTACCAGCCCGTATCGCGGGCTTGCGATGCGATCAGGTCCGCATCTTATTGCCGCGGAGAAAGCCGGCTTCGAGGCGGCGGCGCAGTCGATCATCATCAAGGCAGCAGAGGAGACCGCGATCGATTTCCGGCTGACCGCGCATCGCAAGTCGATCACGCGCGAATGGTGGTTCTGGACCGCGGTCGGTGCCGTAGCGATCACCGCGGCAGGCGTGACGTATGGCCTCACGCGCGATTCGGAATCACAGCTGCCTGCGATCCATTGCGATCAGACGGGATGTCACCCATGAGAGCGTGGCTCGCGCTCGCGCTCGTCGTCGCATGCACCGATGCCGATCCATGTGACGGCATCACGGGCGCCTGCGTAACCGTTCACGTCGAGTCGCAGTCGATCGCCGAGATCGATCAGCTCGAGCTGGACGTCACGTACGGCGCTACTCACGGGACCGCGACCACGTCCGGTGCCGCGGTGTTGCCGGTCGTGACCGCAATCGTGATCGACACGACGACGAGCATCACGGTCGGCGTCGTCGCCGCGGGCAAGCTGAGCGGCACCGTGCTGGGCACGGGCGCCGCGTCGATGACGATCGATCCCGCGCAGCACGGGGCGATTCACCTCCAGCTTGCGGCTCCCGACGTTTGCGTCGCGGGAAGCTTCTACTGCGGCGGCGACAAGGTCGCCGGAGATCCGCAAACGCTTTATCAGTGCAACGGCGGCGGCGTGCCGCTGTCGCGCGGAGTCTGCGCCGGCGGCTGTGTGCTCCGCCCGACCCTCGATGATGCGTGCCGCGGTGTCGGCGGGACCTGCACGGACGGCGCGCTCTATTGCGGCGGCGACAAGCTCGACGGTGATCCGCAGACGCTGTACCGCTGCACCGCGGCGGTGGGCACGCAGGGCATGCGTTGCGCGAATGGCTGCGTCGTGCGGCCGGGTCAAAACGACGGATGCCGGTAGGTCAAGGCGCGGGAGGGACCGGGGAGGGACCCGACCGGGGTTTCTTCAACAACACCCCATTCGGAACCCACACCAGACGTCTTTGCGCGTGGATTCCGCACAAGAGCGCGACTTCAAAATTCGACGAGATCTCGGCGATAGCGAGATCTGGAATGCAGCGGCTCCGCTCAGAGGTGAAGCCTCGCTTCGCCTCGAACGGTTGTAGTTTGCACATAGTGCCGAGATCAGTTCGGTGAAGGCGGGGCCGTCACCACGTTCGCGAACCGACGTAACCAGTAGGTCCCATGCGGGAATAGCGCGGCCTGCCCCGAGACCCAGCGGTCTCTTGCGTCACGATATGCATCGAGGAACGCGCGATAGTGCAGCAGCGCTCCAATGCGGGTTTCAGGATCTGCCGCTGCGAAGCGCGGGCGCAAGTTCCGCCGCGGCTCTGTACTTTGCGGCGAATCGCTCCACGACTGATCGCGGACGGCACGTCGCCCGAGCACGCGCGTTCCAGTCTGCCGACGCTCTGCGGCCACTGCAGCCTCGACAGATTCGACGCCTTTGCGAACAGCGTTGATGATGTCCTGCGCGGGTCCGAGCTCGGGCGGGATCTTCAAATGCAGCGTGACCTTCTCGGGCATCGCTCCGTCTTCGCTAAAGAAGTGCCGTGGGCGAGTCGCCTCGAGCGAACGACCGAAGATGAGGTTCGTGTAACCGTTCACACCCGGCCAGTGATGCACGCGCGTGACGAGTCGGTCTTTGACCGGGTTGCTGGCCGCATAGATGAGCTTGGCAATGACAGTGTCCCGACCGATCAGTCGGACTGTACATGCGGGCTCCGAAGACCAGAAGTTCTCCCAACGTCCACGGTACGCGTTCTGGCATCTGGCGAGAAGCTGGTGGAAATGCGCGGTGAACTCGGGTTCGCGTCCGTCTCGATCGAAGATTGTCGTGTGGTGATGATTCGATTCGGCGACCGGCAAGATCACTTCGATCCCATAGCGCTGCGCCGCGACGCCGAGACAATAGATGAAGGCATTGTTGGTTTCGTCATCGGGACGAAGCAGGAACATCCGCTGCGTGCAGCGTCGATTCAGCATGTAGAATTGGTTCGGTAGGATCTCGCGTGGGCGCGTCACTCGCAGTGCACTCAGCAAGTGGCGAGCCACGCGTTAGTGCGCGGAATCATGCGGCGCTTGCTGTCCTGTCCGCCGGAGGACGGACATCGCGGCCGGCACGCGGACTTTCAACGCGCGATGCGTACGCCGAGACTAACCCCGGTCGGGATCGCGCCCACGCGGACTTTCGACGCGCGATGCGTGCGCCGAGACTAACCCCGGTCGGGATCGCGCCGGTCGGGATCGCGCCCGGGATCGACGCGCGATGCGTACGCCGAGACTAACCCCGGTCGGGATCGCGCCCCGAGACTAACCCCGGTCGGGATCGCGCCGCGATCGCGCCCGAACATCCCGTAGAGCGCGCGGATGCCAGCCACGAACCGAGCGCCATCACCATCAAGAGCGATTCCAATCGCCCTGCCCGTCGTTCGGGCCGCGGTGCGTGCCGTGCATTCAGCCGACACATGCCAGAGATCCTCACCAAGCATCCCGACATCGTCATCAAGGTTCTCGAAAGCCAAGGCGCTCAGTGCGGCACGGGAGCAAAACCAAAGATCCTCACGAAGTGTCCGCCCGACAAATTCTGCACGCTCGCGGGCGGTGAGCTTTGCGTGTTCGGCTCGCGCGAGCTCGGCCAGATGACACAGCTCACACCAACCGACGTATGCAAGAGCTCGGTCGCGCCGATATCCGGACTCGAGGTTGTCCCACCTGCTCCACGAACGCCCGCAACCGCGGAGCCGATGTCTGCAGCGATCCCGCTCGTGGCCGCCTTGGTCGGCGTCGGCCTCGTCCAGGTCGCGCGAAGATGCGGGAGCCGTCGATGAGCCGCGCGAAATCACGGCGTGCGCGGCGGCAGCAATCGTGAGCGGATCGGGCGTCGTAACGAGTGCACGCCAGTGATTCGACAGGATGCGAACGCGTGCAGATCGATCGACGCGAGCGAACCCGAGTACACGCAGGATGCTCGATGATCGGAGCACGATATGACCCCGGGGTCATATCGGGTTCGCCAGCTGCCACAGGGCCCTGCACATGTGCTGCTTCAGGTTGACCAGCTTCGCGTATCTACGTCGCCTCGGGGGGCCCCGAAAACCGACCGCGATCACGCGTCTCGCGCGACCGACTCGCGTTCGCCGTCACCACAGCAGCGACGGTTCGAACGGCTGCAGGCGAAATCGGTCAGCGTAGACAGCCGTGCCGCCGCCGAACGAAGCGCCAATCCCGACGAGCACGGTCACCGCGCGATCCGTGGCTCCTGCCGGCATTGTGGTACGGGCGACGGCATCGACCGAGGTCCAGCGCGATGTCATGACGCGGACGAAGAACCGTGATTCAGCGAGCCTGGTCGAACCGTCCGGGTCCGCGCCGCCTCGGATCCGGATCGCCAGGCCCACGCCAGAGGAGGTCGGATCGGTCTCGAGGACGCTGACGTTCCACCACGTGCGTTCGACGATCGCTTGAAGCTCGAGCCCGAGCTCGACATCGCGTGGATCGAGCAGCGAAGGCATCAGGCGCTCGAGCACCCGAAACCGCGCACTGACGCCGAGCACCGTGCCTCGACCTCCGTCTGGATCGAGGCTCCAGCGCTCGGAAGCTTCCGCGGCGAGACCGAACCGACCGTGCCACCACGCGAGGTCGAACGCGACCCCGACGAGCGCGGCATCGTGCTCGGGTGTTCGCGCCGAATCGCCTCCGACCACGGCGAGCCCGACGATCGGCGTCGCTTCGCCGTCCGCGTCGGCATAGCTTGCGCTGGTCAATAGCAACACACCGAGCGCGATCCCCGCGTGGGTACTGCGCGAGGCTACGCGAGCGTCTCCGCCGGTGGTCATCACCATCGAGTATGGGAAGCACATCCTCGTCAGGCATTCCGGAGCCACGGCATTCTTGCGGTGGAGTGCTCAGACGGATGAGCTCGAGCTCGAGTGCAGGCGCAGCTCGGTGACCGGATTGCGTTTAAGTGTCCGCGAGTGCGCTTCGTCCCGGTGTGCGATGCACTGCCGGGATCCGGACCGGGGTTAGTCATATACGAGCTAATTGAATGACTCCGCCAATGGGGCAGCGCTTTGCTGATCGTATAGAGACCGGGATAGTTGGGCGGATCCGGACCCCGAGAGTTGGGCTGTTCGATGTCCGGCCGATCGGCCGAGAACTAAACCCGGTCCGGAACGGACCCGGAACGGACCCCCGAGAACTAACCCCGGTCCGGAACGACGACTAACCCCGGTCCGGAACGACTCAACGGACCCCCGAGAACTAACCCCGGTCCGGAACGCGCGCGGTCCCGCTTACAACCTTGTTCGCCTCGAGATCGAGCGCGTCGCTGCCGAGCTCGATGTTCCACCTATTCGAATCAGCTTCTTGGCTGCACTGCGCGAAGTCGTCGAACAGTGGCACTTCGCCACAATCGTG
>JAQBQF010000193.1 GCA_028287115.1 Myxococcales bacterium | reverse complement strand
GTCGAGGTCAAGCAGGAACCGTCGGGAGTCGTGACGCTCGTGCTCGCGCGCGGCTCGGTCGATTGTGAGGTCACCCCGCGACCGGGGAGGTCTCCGTTCTTCGTGTTGGCGGGTGACGTCACCGTCGAGGTTGTTGGCACTCGCTTCACCGTGACCCGCGGCCCCGCGAGCGTGCGGGTCGACGTGACCCGCGGCAAGGTCCGCGTCGCCTCGCCCGAGGGTGAACGGTTCGTGATCGCCGGTGGAACCTGGACGAACGCGATCGCGGCGACTGCTGCTCCCGTACCGACAGCGCCTCCGATCGAGGACGCTCCTCGTGCGACGGACCCGGTTCAAGCTCCGGCGGCCGAACCTCCAAAGCACACGGCCGACCTGTTCAACGAAGCTCAGCGGTCCGATATCCACGGCGATCGGGACGGTGCCGCGCGAGGCTATCGTAGGGCGGCCAGCGGCGACGATCGATGGGCGGCGCTCGCGCTCTACAGCCTCGCGGAGCTCGACGAAAAGCGCGGCCGCACCACCAATGCACTCGCGGAGGTCGACGAGTATCAACGCCGGTTCCCGAAGGCGGCCAACGCCGAAGATGCCGCCTGGTTACGTGTCGACATCCTGCGGACCGCAGGGCGCGATGCGCGAGCGGCTGCGAGCGACTACGTGAAGCGGTTTCCGCACGGAACGTATGCAGTGACCGCGCAGCGCCTCGCCGACGCACCGGCCCCATGAAGCTTTGGTTGCTCGTTACGGCGATCGCGGTCGCGGGTTGTGTCGAGCACGTCCAGCTCTCGAATAACGGTGCGTTGCCGGGGCTGATTTCCCTCGAGATCGCCCCGGGCGAGACGGCGCTGGCGATCTCCGATCTCGCCGCACCGCCGCAAGTCGTCGCATTCACCGCGACCGGCCACTTCGTCGGTGGCGACACTCGCGATGTCACGGAGCTCGTGCAGTGGACCGCCGATAATCCGGCTCCCGGCACGCTCGGCACGACCGGAACGTACGCGACGACAAATGCGGCCGCCGGTCACGTCACGATCCGCGCGACGAGCGGCGACATCTTCGCGACCGCGACGGTGACGATCACGGTCTCTATCGTGATCGTCGATTCGGAGTTTCCACCGCCCGCCAATGCCGATGCGCTGTTCGGTGACGCCTCCGTCGTCACCGGGGATCCGATGCGGTCTCCGTCGATCCGGTATCCCGCGGAGGACACGATGTTTCCGCAGGCGCTCTCGCGAATCCTGTTCCAGTACACGCCCGGCAACGGCAACGATGCCGTGAAGCTGACGTTCGACTCCGATGTGTTGCATGTCGTCGTCTATAGCGGTGGCGATCGCTGGCAACCGGACTCGGTGATCTGGGCCCTGATCGAGCTCTCGAATACGGGATCACAGACCACCTTCGCGATCGCATCGACGGCGAGCGCGACACCGGGCACGGTCTACGCGGGCGCTGCCGAGACCCTGCATTTTTCACGACGCTCGATCGATGCCTCGATCGACTACTGGTCAGACGCGACGAAGGCAGTGATGCGAGCGCGGCTGGACTCCGCGGTCGCCGGCAAGCTGTATCCGATTGGCACCGACAAGACATGCGTCGGCTGCCACACGGTCTCTCGCGATGGCCGCCGCATCGCGCTCGGATACGGCGGCGAGACGCTGCAGAGCGTCGACCTCGGTTCGCTCGCAATACAGGTGCCCGTCACCGCGAAGATCCCGATGGGGTGGGCGACCTTTTCGCCGACCGGCGATCGCTTGTTGGTCGCGGACAGAGGTGTGCTCACCCTCTACGACGCGGTGACCGGCGCCGCGATCGGGCCCACGAACGGTCGCGTGCCGCTCGGCGGCATGTTTGCAACACATCCCGATTGGTCGCCCGACGGGAGCTTCGTCCTGGTGGCGCTGACCACGGCGGCGCCGACGAACATGGATCTCAAAGGCGGCAGCATCGCGCGGATTCCGTACCAAAACGGGTCGTGGGGCTCGCCGGAGATCCTCGTCGCGTCGACGACGAACAACGACAACAATTACTTCCCGAAGTGGTCCCCCGATGGAAAGCTGATCGCGTACGTCCACGCGAATTCGCCCGCGCACGCGGCACCGACGGCGGAGTTGCTCGTGATCACGGCCGCCGGTGGCACGCCGACGCCGCTGCGGATCGCCAGTCATCGCGTCGCCGGCACCGATGATGTTCCGAACCTCGCGAATACGATGCCGACGTGGGCGCCGGTGACCGGCGATCTCGCATGGCTCGCGTTCGCCTCGGCACGACCCTACGGCCTCGTGCGGCCGATCATCGGTGCGAGCCAGATCTGGGTCGCTGCCATCGATTCGTCTCGTGCTGGCGATCCGTCGTTCGCTGCGTTCTGGCTGCCGGCCCAGCTCATCGCGAATCTCAACAACAACCCGATCTGGGCGGTCGCGCCGACACCGGTGAACTAAGCGAGCAGCGCGAGCAGATCGTCGCGCGTGATCGACGTCGCAGCGCCCGCTTCGGAGAGCGCGGCGTTGGCGAGGCCGCGCTTGCGCTCTTGCAGCTCGAGGATGCGTTCCTCGACGGTGTCGCGCGCGACCATCCGATAGACCATCACCGGCTTGTCCTGGCCGATGCGATGCGCGCGATCGGCCGCCTGATCCTCGACGGCCGGGTTCCACCACGGATCGACGAGGAACACGTGATCGGCCGCGGTGAGGTTCAGGCCCGTACCGCCCGCCTTGAGCGACAGCAGCATCACCGGGGGACCGGCTTCGGACTGGAATTCTCCGACGACACCTTGTCGATCGACGGTCGAACCGTCGAGACGGACGAACTTGATCTTGGCGGCGTTCAAGTGCGGCTCGATCAGATCGAGCAGCGAGGTCCATTGCGAGAACACGAGCGCACGATGACCGTCGGCGACGGCGTCTTCGAGAGCCTCGAGCAAGCGCTCGAGCTTCGAAGAAGCGAGTGGCGTGTCGGCGCTTGGTGGCTCGGCCTCCGCATCGGCGCGCGCCTTGCGATCGGTGCTCCGCATGCCTGCCGGCAACAGCGCCGTGTGACACGCGGCTTGGCGCAGCCGCAGCAGCGCTTCGAGCGCGGCCATCACGCCGCCGCCGGCTTCGAGGAGCTTGACGATGTCGCGCTGGGTTGCGGCGCGGATCGCGTCGTAGGTGATGCGCTCGGACTCGTCGAGCTCGACGTACATGATCGCATCGGTGCGCGGCGGCAGCTCTCGCGCGACTTCGCTCTTCATGCGGCGCAGCACGAACGGACGAATCCGATCGCGCAGGCGCGCGGCAGCGGCGGCATCGCCCAGCGCGACCGGCTCGGCCCAGCGCTCTTGGAAATCTGCGCGGCCGCCGAGCAGCCCCGGATTCGTGAAGTGGAGCTGGCTCCATAGCTCCTCGAGCCGATTCTCGACGGGCGTTCCGGACAGCGTCACACGCCACGTTCCTTTGAGGCGATACGCCGCACGTGCGACCTGCGAGTCCGGGTTCTTGATCGTCTGCGACTCGTCGAGGACGATCGTGTCCCACGTCTCCTGCGCGAGAGCGTCGATGTCGTTGCGCAGGATGGGATAACTCGTCAGCACGATGTCGGCGTTCGAGTCGAGCTCGCGGCGCGTGCCCGCATAGATCGCGATATCGAGATCGGGACGAAACTTCTTTGCCTCGGCGAGCCAGTTGAACAGCACGCTCTTTGGCGCGACGACGAGCGTTCGGCCCTTCATCACCGCGAGCGCCTGGATCGTCTTGCCGAGGCCCATGTCGTCGGCGAGCACGCAGCCAAGCCCGGCATTGCGGCAGAACGCGAGCCAGTCGACGCCGAGCTGTTGGTAGGGCCGAAGCTCGCCGGCAAAGCCTTTCGGAAGCTTCGTGCTCGGGAGCCCGTTGAAGCCGGCGAGCAGCGGGCGCAGGCGATCGAGCTCGGGCGGCGGCGGACGATCGAGATCCTCGCAGAGCTTTGCGAGATCCGGCAGCGCGTACATCGGCACGCGGTGATCGCCGCTGCGCGTGGCGAGCAGATCGGCGACGCGCTCGCCGTGCTTGTTGAACCACTCCATCGGAACGCGACCCCAGCCGCCTCCGCTCAGCGGCACGAGATCGACGCCGGCCTGCCACGCGCGCAAGGCCGCACCGATCGAAGCGGTTCGTCCGCCGCCGGCGACTTCGACTTCGAGCTTGTTGCCTGCGATGTCGATCTTGATCTCGAGCGAGATCGCGCGCGCGGCGCTCGCCGACTTGGCATCGGTGCGCAGCCACGTCGAGAGTCCTTGCTGCATCGCGAAGGCCTCGCGACCGGTCATCTCGACGCGCCGGCCCGGCACGAGGTTGAGCTCGTCGCGAAGGCGATGAACGAGCCGGCGCTCGGCGTCGTGATCGCGAATCGGCAGCGCGCCGTTCAGGTGCACGAGGACCTGGCCATCGACGCGCGCTCGCGCCGGCTCGCCGTAGACTAGCCGCGGCATCACGATCAGGCGATCGCCGTCTTGTTCGGCGTCGAACTCCATTCGTGGCTCTTCTTTGTTCCCGACTTTCGGCAGACCCGTCGCGCGGACATCGACTTCGATCCGCTGCGCGAGCGCGGGCAAGGTCTTGCCGAGGAGCTCGGGGAGCGCGGACCGCGGCACGTCGAACTTCTGGGGCAATTTTTCCAGGCGCGGCCCGGTCAAGTCGACCGCTCCGATCGGACGCAGGATGTTGCCCTCCATGCGAACCATGCCGACCGCGGGCACTTCACGCACCTGCGGATCGGGTTCGATGCGAACGCGCACCCCGCCTGGAACATCTTCGACGACGGCACGCGGCATCACGGGCTCGCCGCTCGTCGTTACCGGATCACCGCGCCATCGCACGTCGCGCGCGTCGGCGAGCGCCGCGAGGATCCGATCGAGCTTCTCGCCGGTGACCGGACCGGCGCGCACCCCGAGCAACTGATCGACGAGCAGGTCAGCCTCGACGCTCGCGATATGGCCTGCTTTGCCGGTTCCGATCAATGACATCAGCGAGCCTCGGAACGGCTCGACGCTGTCCTTTGCGACCAGCACGCGCTCGACGCGCACGCCGCCCGGATCAGGCTCGAGCAGATACCGGATCGAAGCGCCGGCGCTCGACGAGGTAGGCAGCTGGCCGTCCGCCTGCTCCGTCGCGAGCACCGCCGCGACGACGTGGGAGCACACGGCTTCCTTGGTCGCGCAGTCGCACTCCCACTCGTCGTGGACCGGGTTCAAGATCACGTGAAACGGGGTCGGTTTGCCCGGCACCCGAACGTCGAGCTCGATCTCGTCGCGAGACCGAGCTTTCCCGACGACGCGCTTGTCGCGCGCGAGTGAAACTCCCTGCGTCCAAGTGCGCTCCGTCGCCTCGGCTCGTACAGCTTCGCGGAGGGCCACATCGGCGTTTACCACGGCCAAGCCCGCAAAGCCAAAGGCCTGGGGGACGTGATACGGTCCATTTCGATGGTGGGAGACGACGCCGACGATGCCGCGCTCGTCAAAGCGATGGCCGCGGGGGAGCCCGGCGCGCTCGCTCGGCTCTACGAGCGTCATTCGTCGTTCCTCCTCGGCTTGGCGATGCGCATCGTGCGCGAGCGCCGGGAGGCCGAAGATCTGTTACACGACGTGTTCTTAGAGGCATGGCGCCAAGCAAAAGGCTTCGATCCGAATCGAGGTCGGGTTCGTACCTGGTTGGCTATACGTATGCGCTCGCGAGCCCTCGATCTCCAGAAGTCCGCCCGCGTTTCGCGCAATTCCGGCGATGCGGGCCTCGACGTGATTCCGGACGATTCCGAGCGGACGAGCCCCGATCACGCACGCGTCCGTGCCGCGCTGTTCGAGCTCGGCACCGACCAGCGCACCGTCCTCGAGCTTGCCTACTTCGAGGGCCTGTCGTGCAGCGAGATCGCGACGAAGATCTCGATCCCGGTAGGTACCGTGAAGTCCCGGCTCGCCGCTGGGCTGCAACGCTTGCGCGAGTTCGTCGCCGGAGGTAGGGGATGATGGACCTACGTGAGTTGTTGCCCCTGTACGCCTTGGGCGTCCTCGAAGCTGACGAGGCAGCGGTCGTCGACCGCGCCGTTGCGGCCGATCCGGCGCTCGCCGCGGAGCTCCAGCAGTACCTGACCGCGGCCGAGGAGATGGTCGAGCCCGTCACCGCGTCACCGTCGGTAAGAGCGCGGCTCCTGGGGTCGGTCGGAAACGGCCGATTCGAGCGATTCTCGACGAGAATGGCCCAGATCTTCGACGTCACGGTTGACCGGGCACGCGAGCTACTCGGGCTGGTCGAGCGCTCGGCGTCTTGGGAGAATCCGGTCCCCGGCATCGGCCTGGTGCACTTTGACGGTGGTCCGGCCTGTGCAACGGCCGACTGTGGGCTGATTCGTATCGCGCCGGGCTGTACGTTCCCGTGGCATACGCACCGCGGCGAGGAGCTGTCTCTCGTCCTTGCCGGAACCTTGCGCGATCACAGCGGTCGGCTGCTCGCGCCAGGCGACGAGCTCGTGCAGACACCGGGCAGCCAGCACGACATCGCCGCAGATGGCGACGAAGAGGTGATTTTTGCCGCTCGCGCGGTCTCCGGCATCGAAGTCGCGACGCCGCGCTCTTAAGCTCTTCACGCGCGGTGTATTATGTTCATATGGCCACCGATGCGGTTCTGCGCGTGGTCGGGACCATCCGCACGATCGAGCTTCATACGCTCGCGCGGTTCCAGCACATGACGCCGCGACAGGTCTCGAAGATCCAGCTCGACATCGAGCGCGCGACCGACGACGACGGCGAAGAGCTCGACATCGAGAACCTCGCCGACCTTCACTTCCAAGGTCCAGCGGAGCTCGTGCCGCGGTTCTCGTGCGGCGATCGGGTCACGATCGTCACGACGCATGACTCGACGCTGCAGATCTCGAGCATCAAGGCCGCGCCGCTGTCGTGATCATGGGCCGATCGTCACGTCGAAGCTGAAGTCGAACCGCCGGCCATTTCCCGTCGCTGTGAACGCCAGCTTTGCCGGAGACGCGCAACCAGGTGCCGGATCGATCAAGAGATCGTCGCTGAACGTCTTGCCCGGGTCGAGAGGGTCGATGTGGCCGAACAGCTCGATGATGCCGAGGCACGTCGGACTGCTCGTCTTGAGGTCGATCGAAGCCTGATGACCGCCATCATTGCGGAGCCCGAAGCGCACCGTGGTCTGGACGTGAGACGGCACCTTGATCGTGGTCGCGAATGGAGAGGAGCCGACCGCAATGCCATCCATGACGATGTGCGGAGGCGAGCCTGCGGAGGTGCAAGTACCCGTCTGGTATAGGACGCTGCACCAGTCACCCGTCGGGCATTCGTCGTCCGTTGCACACGGGATGTCCAGGCCCTCCGTCGAGTGCACGGCGCAGCTCGCGAGCACGCACGCTATGGACGCGAACCTCATCGCTCCCCCAGTGCCGGCAACTCGGCGGGCGAGGTCGGTCGGTAGGATGGTGTCCCGGACAGGATGAACAGGTAGCCGCCGACCATGAGCACGGGTGATGCACTCAGCAGGGTCGTGCCGATCACGTCGTACGCGTGACGTTCCGAGAGCATCTGATCGATCTCGTCACGCATGTGCGGGCGGGCACCGAGCTCGTTGCCGATCGAGCTGACACGGGACTCCGCGTAGATGCCCACGGCGAGCGCGACCAGGCCGACGACGATCGCGGCCCGGCCCGGCCATACCCGGTGATTGCGGCTGAGATCGTCGTCGAGCGCGGCGGCGCGGCCATTTTGCGGATCGCTTCGACGGGCGCGGCGTGCGAGATAGAGCGCGTTTGGCGGCGCAGTCTTGGCGTCGCGTTCGGCCCATGTCGTGAGCACGCTCGCGAGCTCGGGATCATGCGGTTGGCCGGCGATCGACCAGCGCGCATCGAACGCTCGCGCGGCGAGCTCGAGGCTGCCGCCGGCACGCGCGTGCGCGCCGAGCTGCCCGAGGATGGCGATCGAACGCGCTCGAGCATTCGTGCGTTGCGCGGTCGAGAACGGATCGGGGCTCTCGTAGAGCACGAGCACCTGATCGAGTGCGCGCTCGAGGTCTGGGATCGGTGCATTCGCGGAGGCGGTGCGCTCGGCGGCATCGAGGCGGGCAGCGACGTCGGGGTCGACATCGGTGGCGGGTGCGGCTTCGATCGGAGGGCCTGCGACGACGTCGACGTTCGCGGATCCTGCGAGTGCAGGAGACGGGATGCCGAGGATGAAGATGAACGAGGTGATTGCGCGTCTCGACATGAGCGATACTTTCAGTAGCCACCGCATCCGGAACGACACACGTGGCCGATGCTGGAGCAGCGTTGGTTGCAGGACGGACTTCCGGCGCAGCTCGAGTCGCAGGACGCGATCGCGGCGTTGCACTCCGATTCGCACTGCGAGCTCGCGAAGGCAGCCTGGCTTTGTGCCGCGCGCCGAGCGCGCTCGAGCTCGGAACGACGCTCCTGCTCGGCTTGCTCTTGCCGGCGCGCTTCGAGGAGAGCGAAGTAGTCATCGACAACGTCGGCGGGCGCGAAGCTGAGGTTGCGACGCAACGAGATCGCGTCGCTGCACGCGGTGACGCCGTCGAGCAGCGCGATCGCATGCGCGTCATTGCGATCGACGAGGGGCCACGCGGCTCGCAACGCGGCGATCGCTTCGTTGCAGCGCTGGGCGCCGCGGAGAGGCGAGACCGCCGCGATCGCTGCGTCGACGTTTCCACAATCGTGAGCGGCTCGCACGTAGGCCGAGCCACCGCGCTGCGGATCCCCGAGCGCGATCCATGTCGCGGCCGCATCGACGAGGCCGGGGCAGGGTTGCGTGGAGATCAGCTGATCGAGCACGCGCTCGGTGGTGGGTTGCAGCTCGGCGAGCGCTGGATCGTGGCCACCGGCGACGTCGCGCACCATCACAGCAGCGCGCCGCGCGAGCCGTACATCGCCGGGAGACTTCACCGCCGCGTCGAGGGCCTCGCGCGTCGCTTCGACAAGAGCCGATCTTGGTCGCGCGACGAGCCGGTCCTTCGCGGCTTCGCTGAGCTCGCCGTCGCCGGCAGGCACACGCGCGGGAGGGAACACGAGCGACAACACCGGCGCGATACAGCCCGAGAGTGCGATCGCGACGAATGGCATTGCCGCCCTCACAGGCGAGCCCAGTGCACGAGCTCGTAGGCGGCGATCGATCCAAGCACCGCCACAAACACCGCGAACCCGACCATGCCCGCACCGCCGAGCGTGGTGCCTCGCAACATCAGACCACCGTCCCATTGCGTGAACCGATACGGCTCGCCGCGGCTGCGCGCGGTCGCCAGCTTGAGCAGCACCGCCGCACTCCAGATCATCGCCATCACACACATCAAGGTCGCGAGCTTCATGACATCTCCTGCCGCCACTACCGGCGCACCCCGAGAACGAACGCGGTCGCGGCCGGTCGCGATGTTTTTCGCGGAACTTCGTAACCACCCGATTTCGAACGACATGAGAGGATCGGGCTCGTGCCGGTCGCACCCGATGAAGCCGAGCTCGCGATAGCGGTCGCCGCCGCAGGGATCGAGACGTTTGGCGATCTGCAGCTCGCTCCCGAGTCGCTATTGGGCGTGATCCGCACCGCGATCGCCGAGGGCGTCGGCGCCGATCAGCTTCAGGCTCGCGCCGCCGAGATCTATCTCGGAACGGCGTGTGTCGCCGACGTGAAGCCCGCACTCGCCGCGCTCGATCGGATCTACATCTCGCGCGTCGGCGACGTGCTTGCACGGAAGCGACTGCCGAGTCACGTGATCGACGAGATCCGCCAGATCGTGCGCGAACGGCTGCTTTCGGGCGAGCCGCGCTATATCGGTGGTGCCGTGGGTCGGGGTGCGCTCGACAGCCTGATCGCGGTGATCGCGACGCGTGCAGCGATCGACTGGCTGCGCGCGAACGGGCGTGCGGCTGCGCGCCACGACGACGCCGCGGCAGCCGACGACCTCGCGGCGAGCGGCGATCCCGCACGCGACCACCTGCGAGCGCGCTACCGCGCCGAGCTCAAGGACGCGTTCGAAGCCGCCGTCTCCGAGCTCGAACCACGCGAGCGCAGCGTGTTGCGGCTCCACCTCGTCGATGGCCTGACGATCGACGACATCGCGAAGCTCTATCAGATCCACCGCGCGACCGCGGCACGGCAGATCGAGCGCGCTCGCGACCGCGTCGCTGCCGAGACCCGCAAGCTGCTCGCACGGACGACCCAGTTGCACGGGGCCGAGCTCCTCGAGCTAGGCGCGCTCGTCACGAGCCAGCTCGATCTCAGCTTGTCGCGCGTGCTCGCCGTGAGCTCACCGTAACCAGGCAGCGATCTGCTTCGCGAGCTCGGTGTTGGCTGTTGACGTCGCGATCGCGCGAGCCCGCTCGAGGACGGGCACCGCGGCGGCGCGCCGGCCGAGATCGAGCAGGCAGCGGCCTTCGCCGGCGAGCCCCTGAGCGACAAATCCGTGTTCCTTGCCGAGCGAAGCCTCGAGCAGCGGCAGCGCACGTTCGTAGCGCGGCAACGCATCGGCGCACTTGCTTTGCGCGCGAAGCGCGTCGCCGAGATTGACGAGCGCGATCCCGACATCAGGATGCGTCGGGCCTTGGTGTTTCTCGCGCAAGCCCAGGCTGCGCTCGAGCATCGCCGCGGCACGCGCCGGGTCGCCCGCTCCGAGCGCGAGCTTCGCGAGCCCGTTCATCGCATCTGCGGCCGCGACCGGCGCCTGCTGTTCTGCCGCGAGCACGTGTTCGAATGCGGCGGTCGCCTCGGCGACGTTGCCCTGATTGCCGAGCGCGACGCCGAGGTTGTTCCACAGGACCAGCACGCTCTTGTGAGCTTTCCCCCATGCGGGCTCGAGGATGGCGAGTGCGGCTTTGGTCTCGGTGATGGCGCGCGCGTGATCGCCCATCGTGTCGAGCACCGCGGCGATGTTGACGCGCGCCTGTGCCGCGAACGGATGCTCCGCGCCATGAACGCGGGTCTGGATCGCGAGGATCCGTTCGTCGATCGCGAGCGCCTCGGCGTGCGCGCCCTGGGTCCACAGCACGTTCGCGTAGTTCGTCATCGTCGTCATGCTCTCCGGCGCGTCGGTGCCGTAAACGCGTTCGCTGGTCGCGAGTGCGCGTGCAAGCGTGCCGTGGGCACCCGCGAGGTCACCCTTTGCGCGCATCACGGCACCGATGTTGGTGTCGAGCTTGGCTTCGAGCGCGGGCGGCGAGCCGGCACGCACGAGCGCGAGCTTCGCGGTATCGACCAGCGCGAGCGCCGCATCGGGACGGCCTTCGATCACGCCGATCACGTTGAGCAGCGCGCCCCACAAGCGAACGATCTCGGCGTCATCGTGAGCGCGGGCCGCCGCCGCGAGTGCAGCGCGAAAGCTTGCCTCGCTGCCTTTGTCATCGCCGGTCCGGAGCTGCAACATTGCCTGCAGGCCCAGCGTAGACATCGCGAGTGGCGGATAATCGAGCTTGGCTTGGTCGGCGACGAGCGACTTTGCATCGGCCAGCGCGGCCTTGTAGTTGCCGAGATCGTGCTGGGCTTTGAGCCGAGCCGCACGCTGTTCGAGCGCGGCGAGTGCGGTTCGCGCTGCCGGATCGCTCGGCCGTGCCATCGTCTCGGCTCGCATCTGGACATCCGTGCAATCGCTCACGGGCGACATGGCGACCACGGCCGCGCTGGAACGCTCGATCTCTCCCGCCGTCGGTGTGGCGGTGAGCACCGCGGTGAGTGCTACGAGCCCACGCTTGCGTTGCTCCAGGCACTCCAACCGTCGATCGAACAGCGCGTCGGACTCGACATGGCGCACGCGGTTCGCGACGCAACTTGCATGATGGGCGTCGATCCACCCAGCCGCGTAACGATCGAGACCTTCCGCCACGTGTGTCGCTGTCGCTACCGCGAACGGCCGGTCGCTCGCCGCGAAGACGCGCTGCAATGTGGCGTGGCGCTCGGGATTCCAGATCTCCGCGAGCTCCCCCGCGCCGCCGGCGCATGGATCGGTCGCCGCGGGCTGCACGAACAGTGCGACTCCTGCAATCGCTAGGAGCGCGACACCCGCGACCGCCGCCCACCTCGTGCGTGATCGCGGCCGCTGCTCGAGGGCAACCGCGAGCGCCGACACCGACGGAAATCGCGCACTCGGATCGATCGCGAGTCCGCGGTCGATCGCACGCTTGATCGACGCCGGCACGCGGCGATCGGAACGCGGCTCGCGGATCTCGCCGGCAAGAACCGCGCGGGTGAGCTCGCCGAACGTCGCGCCCGCGAAAGGGCGTTGCCCGTACAGTGCCTCGTACAGCACGACGCACAAGCTGAACTGATCGGACGCGGGCACTGCGTCTTCTCCGCGGAAGCGCTCCGGCGCCATGTACGCAGGTGTGCCGACCACCTGACCGGTCTGGGTCAGACGCAGATCGCTGTCGAGATCGGAGTCCGCGTGTTCGCCCGGCTCGTGAAACCCTGCGAGACCGAAGTCGCCGAGTCGTGCGCGCCCATCCTTGCCGACCAGGATGTTTCCTGGCTTGACGTCGCGGTGAACGAGCCCGACGCCGTGCACCGCGGCGAGCCCTCGCGCGACGTCGGCGACGATGCGCACGAGCTCGTCGACGCCGCGCGGTGCGGCCGCACACCAGGCGCCGAGATCTTGGCCTTCGATCTGCTCCATCACGACGAACGGCGTACCGTCGATCGAACCTGCCTCGTGCACGGCGACCACGTTCGGATGTGACAGTTGCGCCATCATGCGCGCTTCGCGCAGCAGGCGCGGCACGAGCTCGTCGCGATGCTGCGAAGGCTGAAGCAACTTGAGCGCGACGCGCCGCTCGAGCTGCGGATCATGTGCGGCGTAGACGACGCCCATCGCGCCCGCGCCGAGGCAACGCTCGATGACGTAGCGATCGACCCGCGTATGAGCGGCCAGGCGCTGTGGGTGCGCCCGCATCAGCTCGGCAACGAGAGCGAGGCACGACGGACACTGATCCATGTGCGCGACGATCTCGCTGTGCCGCTCGGCCGGCAGACCGTTGCCAACGAGGTTCGTCAGCATCACGTCGTCGGGACATGCCATCGCTGGTGCATTCTGCCCTAACCGGGGCCCGATCGCCTAGACGCCGTAGTACGCGCGCACGAGGCCGGTTGCTGCGATCGCGACGAGCACGACGAGTGCGGCGCGCGGAACGATGCGAAGCGCCGGATGATCGCGCCGGACCTTCGCGACACTCGTCGCGAGCAGATAGAACCAAGCCGCCGAGCCGAATCCGACACCCGCACCGAGGACGAGCGCGTTTGCGATCGAGATGTCGGGCCATATCGAAGCCGCGACCGCGACCCAGGCCGCGAGGGCGCCGGGATTTGGCAGCGTCAGCACGAGGCCGGTCACGAGGCCGTTGCCGCCGGGCTCGCGCTTGCGATGACGGTTGTGCCACGCGAGCACGGCGTAGCCGACGATCATCGCCGCGGCGACGACCGCCATGATCCGCGTCCACTCGGGATGTTGCGTGATGATGTGACCAACGCCGGCGAACGCGAGCGCCGCGTGAACGCTGTCCGCGAGCGCGCCGCCGATGCCGAGGCTCACCGCGAATCGCTTGTTGCCCGCGGTCGCCGCATCGACGATCGCGATATTGACGACACCGAGCGGCATGCCGGTGACAATTCCCAAGCCCAGTCCCAAACCCGCCGCCGCCACCAACTGTAACGGCCCGGTCATCGCACTTCGTTTACCAGGTGATCATGCCCTCGTCCGTATCGCGACCGCCGAGGATCGTGATCTTGAGCTGCTTGGACTTGCCGTGCGGGCCTGACGCCTTGACGGTGTGCGGTCCCGGCTGCAGCGGCAGGCGGGTCAGCGGCGTCTCGCCGATCAGCTTGCCGTCGACGTAGATCGACGTCTTGGCGCTCGCGTTGATGCTGAAGAAGCCGTACTTCGACAGCGCGTAGATATCATCGTGGGAGATATCGCCGTTGGCGTCGAGCGGCGCCTCGTACGCGTCGATCTTGACGCCTGCGTCGAGCTTCGGCGCAGCGGCGATTCGAGTAGGCGTCTCGTCGTGCATCCGATTGACGATGAAGAAGATCGCGACCGCGGCGACGACGGCAAGCCCGAGCGCGATGGCCGTGTTGCGAAGGCTCTTCCAGCGATGAGCGCTGAGCAGATTCGTCCCCGGATCTTCCATCCAGGTGTCGGGCATGATCGCCGCGCTGAGATCGGGCACGTTCTCGAGATCCGGCACCTGCATACGGCCGGTGGGCTGCGCGACCATCACCGACGGAACACCCTGCGCACCCATCGAGCCGGTGACCTGCTTCGCGCGTGCGGGAGTCGGCTGATGGACCTCGCCGGCCTGGGTCGGCGCTTTCGCCGGGCGGACGGGGATTGGAGGTGGCGTCGCCGGTTTCGCGATCCCGACGGTCAGCGGTGCGGCATTCGGATCGTCGGCGGCCTTGAGGATCTCGTCGCGCGCGGCCATCTCGTCGCTGAAGTCCGTGAACAACAGGCGAGCGAGATCCTGCTGTGCCGCGGGTCCACCGAGCGTCGAGACCGAGTTGCGAATCGCATTGCCGAACTGCTGCGCGGTATCGAAGCGGCCGTTCGGATCGCGAGCCATCGCCTGGATCAGCGCGGCGCGCATGCCGGGCGGCAGATCGGGACGGCGTTCGCGAATATCTGGAATCGGCTCCTCGGTGATCGCCTTGAACGTCAGGAAGTCGGAGTCGCGGTGGAACAGCCGGCGAATCGCCAGCATCTCGTACATCACGCAGCCGAGCGCGAAGATGTCGCTCCGCCGATCGAGCGGCTTGCCGAGGATCTGCTCGGGTGACATGTACGCGTTCTTGCCTTTGACGGTGCCGGTGCGCGTCCGCGAGTTCGCACCGCGCGCTTTGGCGATGCCGAAATCGAGGAGCTTCACCGTGCCGTCGGAGATCACCATCATGTTCGGTGGCGAGACATCGCGATGCACGACACCGAGGAGCTCGCCCTCGGCACCACGCGCCTCGTGCGCAGCGTGCAGGCCTTCGCACGCCTGGCAGATGATCGCCGCGACGATGCGGTAGTCGAGCATCTTCCCGGCCTTCGACAGCTTCGTCATCATGCGCGACAGCGGTACCCCGTGCAGGTACTCCATCGCGATGAACCACGTCCCGCCGTACTGACCGAACGACTGGACGTTGCAGACGTTCTTGTGAACGAGCTTGCTCGCGAGATCCGCTTCGTCGCGGAACATCGTCACGAAGTGATCGTCTTCCGCGAGGTGCGGGAGGATCCGCTTCAGGACCAAGACGTCTTTTGACGTCGGCGCAGACGATGGCCGCGCGAGATAGATCTCCGCCATGCCACCCGTCGCGAGCTTCGCGATGAGCTGATAGCTGCCGAAATCTCTCGCATCGCGAGGGACGAGCGTCCCCGCCGGAATCGTCACGAAGGCTATTATGCCCGAGGACTTAACTCGATTTAAGCCCGAGCTGCCACAGACCGAAGATCGTCGGCCGCGTGGGCTTCCAGCCAGCGCTGGGTGCACGCCGCGGCAAGTGGCATCGAACACTCGAGCTCGCAGACGATCCCGCGCTCGATCCGGCCTGCGACCAGGGCGATATCCACCGACACTTCGCCTCGATACGTGCGCCGGATCTCATCGGGACCCTTACGCTCGAGTCGATAAATTCCGCAGGTGTGGACCCGCTTGCCGAACCAGATGTCGATCGCGATCTCGTCGAGCTTTCGGGTCCAGATCGCGGTCTCCAGGTAGTGCAGCTGACCTGGCACGAGGGACCGGATCAGTGCGGGAAGTTGCTTCTTCGGGAACACCCGGCTGACTCGCCGGAGCTGGTCGCCTCGGTCATCGAGCTCCACGATGTCTCGTCGCGCGATCGAGACCGCCTCATCCTGAACCGTTTGATGGGTGGGATCCCAGTAGGCGGCGAACACGGCTTCCGTCGACGGGGCGGCAAATACGTGCTCGAAGCTGAACGGTGTCACGCGCCAAGTATCTCCAGTTGACCTGCGCGCGATCATCACATTTGAGTCTCGGCACGTCACAACCACAGGTCATGAAATGGTCATGTTGGCTGTAACCCCGCTGCAAAAGCTGGGCGAATGCTGACGGCGTCGCCGCTGAGACCCAGGCATGCTGGGAGCGATGGAATCCGCCGACTTCACCGGACCTGGGGCAGATCGTCCGAGGTGGCGCGAGAACGTCCCGTTCTGGGCCGTTCACGGCGTCGCGGTGGTCATGGCGATCGCGGTCGGCTGGAGCTCTGCGGCGCTGTGGTGGCTCGTCGGTGGTTATGCGATCCGCATGTTCGTGATCACGGCGGGCTATCACCGTTATTTTTCGCATCGCACGTTCAAGACCAGCCGGTGGTTTCAATTCGTGCTCGCGCTCGTCGCGATGAGCACCGCGCAGCAAGGTCCTTTGTGGTGGGCCGCGCATCACCGCCGGCATCACAAGTATTCCGACGAGCCCGAGGACATTCACTCACCAAGACAGCGCGGGTTTTGGTGGTCGCACGCGGGCTGGATCCTCGGCACCCGTCACAAGGCGACCGACTTCGACCGGATCAAGGACTTCGCGAAATATCCCGAGCTGCGGTTCTTGAACGATCACGATCTCGCATTCGCGATCGCGTGGGGTTTCGTCACGTATGCGATCGGCGGCTCGGTCGCGCTCGCGTGGGGCTTCTTCGTTCCCGTCGTGGTCGCCTGGCACATCACGTTCTGCATCAACTCGCTCGCGCACGTGTGGGGACGCCGCCGCTATCCGACGAGCGACGACTCGCGCAACAACCTCGCGCTCGCGGTCCTCACGTTCGGCGAAGGCTGGCACAACAATCATCACCACTATCAGCGCACCGCGCGCCAAGGCTTCTACTGGTGGGAGATCGACGTCAGCTGGTACGGCCTGAAGCTGCTCGAGTTGCTGCGCATCGTGTGGGACGTCGAAGGTGTGCCGCGGCATATTCGCAACAACGACATCGCGCCGGAACGCGAGCGCATCGCCGCCGCCGCGGTTCCACCGTCGGGATAGTTACTGGACCGCGGCAGAGCCCTGCGTCGCCGCTGTCGTCGCGAGGCTCGGGCTGAGCGTTCCGGTGATCGTCGCGCTTCCGCTCTTCGTGTTGACGCGGATGTATCCAACCGCACCGCCGCCACCGCCATTATCCGTGCCGGCGCTGACCCCATCGATCGTGGTGCCTGCCCCGCCGTTGCCTGCGTTGTTGATTCCGATGGCCGGCGTCGAATCCGGCCGGCCTGCGCTTCCATTCTCGCTCGGAGCACTCTGCTCTCCACCACCACCGCCGTTGCCGGCGAGCACGCCATAGATCTGAACCATCAGCGCCTCCAGCAGGATCGCACCACCGGCACCACCGCCGCCGCCACCGTCGTTATTGCCGCCGTTACCGCCCAAGCCGCCACAACCACCGGCATTGATCACACCGTTCGAGCCGATCGCGATCGTCGCGTTCGACACGAGCTGGATGGCACCACCGCCACCGCCGCCGGCGCCACCATTGCCACCACCGCCACCGCCGCCGCCACCTCCGATCAGGATCGCGAACGTCGGATCGAAGGCAGCACCGCCCAGAGGTCCATGCGAGCCATTGCCGCCCTTGCCTGCGTGACCACCGCCGCCACCACCGAATTGGTTGGTCGTGGCACCGCTTCCTCCACCACTGCCGCCGGCGGAGTTGTTCTTGTTCGCGCCGGCAAATCCACCGGGCCCCGGCGACTGGCCCGCGTTATCACCGCACGTTCCTCGGGCGTCGATCTGGTCATCGATCGTGATGTTCTGATCTGCGACGAGCGCGATCGGGTGAGATCCGGTGAGCTTGATCGGGCCGGTGATGTGCAGGCTGTTGAACCGGAACATCGCGATCGATCCTCGGATTTGAAATTCGATGCCGTTCCTCACCCCGGTACCGGTCGTTCGGACGCCGGATGAAATTCCACCGTCCATGCCGTTGATGGTGATGACCGACGAGGACCCCATCATGATGTCCATCACGCCGCTTCCCGAGACGTCGGATGGAAGAACGCCGCTCCCTGCAGCGCTTCCGGACGGCACGAGCTTGCCGCAATGCGCGGCGCCGGTCTGAAGACAGCCCCACGTGCAGGTCGTAGGAACCGCCATCATCCCGACAACCGAGCAGGTCAGGAGCGTGGTCCCATCCGGGGAACAGCTCGTCGAAGGGGCATCGACGCAGATGAAGTTGGCATCGATCACCCTCACATCGATCTGATTCGCATCGGTCGTACGTGTCGCGCCGGGGCTATAGACGCACGCCACGACCGCCGACGTCGCAACAACCCCCACCGAGATCAACCGTGAGCGCATCGTCCTAAGACGATAACATCTACGTCGCGATCGGCGGTGGTCTCACTTCGTAATCAAAGTAAGCGCTCGGATCTCCGTCTTTTCCGTCCATCGCGGCACGGGCGATGTTGAACATCTCACGCGCCGTGACGTAGTGCAGCTTCCAGCCGTCGCGCATGTAGGTAGCGAGCCGGGTGTGCATGTTTCGTCCACCCTCGCCGAGCAGCGACGCCGTGGCCTTCTCGATCGCGCCGTGGGTGTGGACTTTCACGAACACCCACTCCGGGCGGCCTTCGATGTGGATCGCCTGATCGATCCAACTGTCGACGCGCGCTGCATTGGGTGGATCGTCGCCGGTGATCGCGCCGTTCTCGAGCCGCACGCCGATGCCCTTTCGTGACAGCGATAGCGGACCGGTGATCATCAGCAACCGATCGCGGTGAGTCGCGCCGACGCGCGCGCGTTCGCCTTCTTCATAGCTGCGGCGCTTGGTGAGATCGCCGGTCGGCCAGTAGATCTGATTGACCTTGTCGGGCTGACACGGATCCGGCGCCGACGGAAACGTCAGATCGACGTAGCAGCCGAGCTTGTGCAACAGCACGAGCTCGTCGTCGACGCCGCACCACTTTCGATCGGGACGGCTGTTCGCGAGACTCCAGTTGCCGTGAATGAACGCCCACCGAAACGGAGCGGCATTGCGTTGGTCGTTGCGCGACAGATGTCCGTGTTCCGCGAACGTCTTCAGGTGGTCTTCGATGCGCGGCGCGAGCGTCTCCGCCGTGTCGCCATCGTGATGCAGATGAAACTCGACCTCGCCGTAGCCGGCGCGCGCGAGCTTGGCGAGCTGGTCGAGAAAGTGCGGCCGATACTCTTCGCCGGGGAAGAACCAGCCGTGACGCGGCGGTCGCCCGTCGCTATCCCGAAATTCGTCGGCGAGCTTGGGGTAGCCCTCGGCCCACGCGTCGACGCGCGCGACACCAACATCGTCCGGAGCGCGACCCCACAGCGGCTCGTAATGATCGCAAAGCGCGAACAGCACGTGGCGTGGCTCGTCGAAGTGTGGCGTGCGCGCACGGCGCACGAGGTGACGTGCGTAATCGGGCAGCCATTGGTGGAGGTTCTTTTTGCGAAGGCGGGACAGCACGGCGGTGGGATGTTAGAACGACTGGACGTTATGGATCTGTACGGTCCGCTGCTAGCGAAGGCATTGTTTCCGGCGTTCGAGGCAGCAAGAGGGCGGCCAACGGTCCCGCTGCTTCGGTACCTGAAGACGACGGAACGCTGGTCACTCGAAGCACTTCGCGATCTGCAGATCGGCCTTCTGCGCCGGCTGCTCCGGCATGCGTACACGCACACGACACACTACCGCGAGGTGATGGACAACGCCGGGATGCGGCCAGAAGATATCGAGTCGGTCGAGGATCTTCATCGGCTCCCGTTGCTCGACCGCGACACCGTCCGCGCGACGATGAACGATCGCCTCGCCGCCGCACCGCCGAAGTTCGTGATCAAGAAGTCGACGAGCGGCACCACGGGTGAGCCCGTCGTCGTCAAGTACAACGCCGAGTCGCGACACTGGCGTGATGCGACCCGGTGGCGAGGTTACGGCTGGGGCGGCTACCACGTCGGCATGCGCGCGCTCCACTACTGGGGCTTCGGGCCGCGGCCCGAGAGCTGGATCAAGCGCAACAAGATCACGATCGATCGCATGTTCAAGCGCGATCTCTATGTCGATTGCACACCGCGCGGTGACGAGCCGCTGCGCGCGGCGATCGCGCAGCTGCGGAGATTTCAGCCGCAGGTGATCGTCGCTTACTCGGCCGGTGCCGCGGCGCTCGCGAGGTTCATCACCGAGAACAAGCTGCGGACGTGGGACACGATCCCGGTCCTCGTCGGTGCCGAACGGCTGTGGCCGCAGGATCGCGATGCGATCGAGGAAGCGTTCGGTCCGGCGTTCGAGACGTACGGCTGCCGCGAAGTGATGCTGATGGCCTCGGAGTGCGAAGCGCACGCGGGGATGCACACGTCGATGGAGACACTCGTGGTCGAGGTCGTCATGCGGAATGCCGACGGCACGACCCGGTCTGCGAAACCGGGCGAGACCGGCGAGGTCGTCGTCACCGACTTGCATAACCTGGCGTGCCCGATGATTCGTTACCTCACCGGCGATCTCGCCGTCGCTCATCCGGCCGAGGTCTGCGCGTGCGGTCGCAGCCTCCAGAAGGTCGGCCCGATCGAAGGCAGAACGGTCGAGACGTTGCGCGACGGACGCGGCAACGCGGTCGGCGGCATGGTGTTCAACATCCTGTTCGGCGTCATGGATCAGGTCGTCAAGAAGTTCCAGGTGGTGCAGAAGCTCGACGGCAGCGTCGTCATGAAGGTCGTGCCGCAGACCGGCGACAAGCTTCCGGAGACCAACCGCAAGGCGATCCAGGCGTTCGCCGACAAGTACCTGCCGGGCGCACCGTTCAAGATCGAGTACGTCGCCGATATTCCGCTGACGGCCGCCGGCAAGCGAAAGGTTGTCGTCGTGGAGCGGCCTTCGTGATCGAAGGTGATCTCTATGGACGGTTGCTCGCGAACACGTTGTTTCCCGCCTTCGAAGCGGTGCGCGGGCGGCCGACCGTCGCGCTGCTCAAGTATCTAGAAGAGACCGAACGCTGGACGCCGGGCGCGTTGCGCGAGGTGCAGACCGGCCTGTTGCGCCGTCTGGTCAGGCACGCGCAGCATCACACCGAATACTACCGGCATCTCCTCGACGAGCGCGGGCTCAAGGCCGAGAGCTTCCTGTCTCCGGACGACCTCCAGAAGCTGCCACTGCTCGATCGCGGAACGCTACGCGAGTCGATGACGGCCCGGATCGCGAACGCGCCACCTGCGGCGGTCGTGCGCAAGACGACGAGCGGTAGCTCGGGCCAACCCGTCGAGGTCATGTACAACTCCGAGTCGCGGCACTGGCGCGACGCGACTCGCTGGCGCGGTTACGGATGGGGCGGTTATCGGATCGGGATGCGCGCGATGCACTACTGGGGCTTCGTACCGTCTGGGAGCTCGACCTGGTGGAAGCGCCGCAAGATCGACGCCGATCGTTTGTTCAAGCGCGACCTCTATCTCGATTGCACGCCGCGCGGCGAACAAGCTCTCGACGAAGTGGTCTCGACGCTACGCAGGTTCGAGCCGCAGGCGATCGTCGCGTACGCGAGCGGCGCCGGTGCGCTCGCCCGGTTCGTCAACGATCGGAATCTACGGACGTGGAGCGAGATTCCGGTGCTGACCGGCGCCGAGAGCCTGTTGCCGCACGATCGCGTCGAGGTCGAGCGGGCGTTCGGTCCGGCGTTCGAGACGTACGGCTGCCGCGAAGTGATGTTGATCGCGTCCGAGTGCGACGCTCACGACGGGCTGCACACGTCGATGGAGAACCTGATCGTCGAGCTGATCGTGCGCGAGCCAAACGGGACGATCCGCGCGGCTCGCCCGGGTGAGACCGGCGAGGTCGTGATCACCGATCTGCACAACCTCGCGTGTCCGATGATTCGTTACGTCAACGGCGATCTCGCGGTCGCGCGGGGAGATGCGCCGTGCCGGTGTGGCCGCGGCCTCGTCAAGATCGGGCCAGTCCAAGGGCGCGTGACCGAGACGATGTACGACGGCGGTGGAAATCCCGTCGGAGGGCTGGTGTTCAACATCCTGTTCTCGACGATCGGGCAGGTCGCGCGGAACTTCCAGGTCGTTCAGCGAGCTGACCGCAGCGTCGTGTTCCGGGTCGTCCCGTATCAGGGGACGGCTTTGCCCGCGAAAGAAGAGGAAATTCTGCGCACCCACGCGGCGAAATACCTGCCGGGCGCGCCGTTTGCGATCGAGATCGTCGATCACATTCCGCTGACCGCCGCGGGAAAGCGCCGCGTCGTCGTCGTCGAGAAGAAGGAGTAAGCTGCGCGAGTGCGCGTGCCTCTCGTCGTCGTGACCGGATTCCTCGGAGCGGGGAAGACGACGCTGATCAATCGGCTGCTCGCGCGGCGCGCGAAACGTCATGCGCGCGGCAAGCTCGGCGTCATCGTCAACGAGCTCGGCGCGATCGGGATCGATGGCGCGCTGCTCGGTGGCGAGACGGCGAAGCAGATCGAGCTGCCCGGCGGTTGCGTCTGCTGTGTCCTCGGCGACGAGCTCGATCGAACGTTGCTCGAGCTGTGCGAGCGCAATCCCGAGCTCGAGGCGATCGTGCTCGAGACGACCGGCGTCGCCGAGCCGCTGCCGATCGCCTGGGCGGTCAGGCGCGATCCGGTCGCGCAGCGCGTGCGGCTCGCCGCGGTCGTCACGCTCGTCGATGCCGAGAATTTCATCGCTTCGCGAGCCGTGTCTCCGGCGGCCGATGCGCAAGTCGCGTATGCGGATGTGTTGCTGCTCACCAAGCCCGAGCAGGCGGGTGAGGCAAAGGCCGACTCCGTCGAACGGCTGCTGCGCGAGATCGCACCGCGACGGGTGTTGCTCCTCAATCCCGCGACAGCGCGCGGCTCGATCGACGACCACGCCGCGGCGCTCGAACAGCTGCTCGCCGATCCGAGACTCGAACGCGTCGCCGACGACGAGGCGAGCCATGAGGGTCACGATCACGGCGTCGGCGAGGAGTGTCGCGAGTCAGGCACGCACGGCGTCGACAGCATCGCCCTCGAGATCTCCGGCGTGCTCGATCTCGAGGAGCTCGAAGATCAGCTCGCTGCATTGCCGGCGAGCTACATCCGGATCAAAGGCATCGCCCGCGCCGTCGACGAGCGTCGCGTGGAGGGCTGGTTCGCATTTCACCGCGTGGGTCTTCGGGTATCGAGCGAGCCCCTAGAACAGCGTCCCGAAGGATTTTCAGGAACCGCAGGGCGGATCGTTGCACTCGGCACGGATCTCGACGCGAACGCGGTCACCGAATGCGTTAACGTCGCGTTGCACGCACGTTCGGGATCCTCATGATGCGCAGCGTCTTCATCGTCTCGGCTCTGTTCGTGGCTGCTTGTGGGCAGGACAAGATCGAGGTCGACAAGAGCGCGGTCGTCGCGGACTATCAGCACACCGCGCTCGGTGCAGCGGTTGAAAAATTTGTCGCAGCGCAGCGCACGCCGCAGGCATATGCCGAGCTCGCGCAGACCGTGCTGAAGCTCCGTCCCGGTATGGATCGCGCGGTCGCCGAGGAGGCGGAGCTGAAGCTGATCGTCCTCGCGCTCGAACCGGTGCAGGCGGTCCAAGGACAGCCGATGGGAAAGCAGGTCGGAGCGCTCGGCTTGACGGTGTGGCCGACGTTGCTCGCACCTCCGATCGAAGCCGATGCGCTGTTGTTCACGCGCGATCCGAAAGCGGCCGAAATTCCGCCGAAACCCGGCGAAGATACGGCGCAGTACTTCGAGCGACTGTGCGGCCATCCACTGAGTGCCAACTGCAAGCGTGTCGTCCCCGAGCTACAGGGACACGTGATCGCAGCACTCGCGATCCAGCGTGCGACCGAACGGGCACGCAACGCCGTCGGTGATTGCCTCATGTGCTCGAGCGATCCCGGTTGGCATCAAGCGGTCGTCGGTTGGGAGGAGCTCGATCGCGGCGCGAACGAGTGGATCAACGACGTCGTGCGTCGCGCGGAGCCAGACAACTGGCCGATCGCAGGCGCCGCGGCTGAAGACGATCCCTCGTTGCCGGAAGCCGAGCTGTCCCCGCGAGGCGATATCTTGATCGGCGGTCACAGCTACGGACCGAATCAGCAACGGATCGACGTGCTGCGCGAGCTGCGCGTCGGTAGCGACGTCATCGCGATGCATCTCCATCCCGACACGACGCTCGCGCAGGCACGTGGTGTCCTCATCGATGCAAAGAAAGCGGGTATCGCGCGAGTCGCCGTGATCGCACGCGAGCCGGTTTATCCGTGGCGTCGCAAGGCGTACTGGATTGCGGAGGGCTCGGGCCTGCGCGCGAATCTACGACCGACCGACTCGGTGCAGCTCTTGCTGCACTCGGTCGATGAAGTTGCAGGACCCGGAACCGTCGCGCGCGTCGACTGAGGGGCGAGACCCCGGTCCGCGAGGCGATTCCCATGGCAACCGCGGCAGCCAGTGGTCGAGATCGACGGATTTCGGTGGCGACTTGGTTTGCCCGGCACACGTCTTGAGAACGCGCGCGCGCAACTCGCGCAAACCGGTGACACGACGGTGGGAAACCGCAGAGCGGCCCGACCCTTGCTGTGGGGATTGCCGCCATGCTCGACGCACCCACTGTTGCCCGTGCTTTCACGCGTTTGTCGGCCAAGCCCGCGGAGACTGCAACCTGGTGGTTGCACAGCGCGTTGGTCGCGGTGGGGGCGCTTGCCGCGGGTTGCGTCGACGGATTCGATGGCGAGCCGCAGCTCTCGCAGACCGAGTCCGCGGCCACGGTCGCCGATTATCAGTTCACCGGGTGTTCGACCGCGGTCGTGATCGGCCTCTCGAAGCAGATCGCGCAACAGGCCGGCTGCGACAACCCGAACAGCTTCGTCGAATTCACGGCGACCGGGGGCATCAGCTTCACGAGCAACGCGGTGCTGCCGTTCCTCGTCAAAGGTGCGCGCGACGATCTGCAGAAAGTCGCCGCGAACGCGCCGGTTCAGATCAACAGCGCGCTGCGCACGATCGCGCAGCAGTACTTGCTCTATCGCTGGTACCAGACGGGCCGCTGCGGCATCACCGCCGCCGCGACGATCGGCCACTCGAATCATGAAGGCGGGCGGGCGGTCGATCTCAACAACTACTCGTCGCGGATCTCCGCGATGTCGGGCCGCGGCTGGGCGCACGACGTGCCGGGCGATCCGGTTCACTTCGATCACACGAGCTCGCCCGACAACCGCGGCCAGGACGTGCTCGCTTTCCAGGAACTGTGGAACCTGAACCATCCGACCGACAAGATCTCGGCCGACGGCTCGTACGGTTCACAGACCGAAGCGCGGCTCAAGATGTCGCCGGCGACCGGCTTCGCGACCGGCGCGAGTTGCGCTGGCCGATCGCTCGACCTCGATGTCGTCTCGATCGACGGCCCCGATATCGTTCCGCCGCTGACCCAAGCGCATTACTCCGTCGTGCTCGTCAACTCGGGTCAGGTCGACTGGCCGGCCACGACGAAGCTCCAGCTCGCGGCGGGTCCGAGCAGCGAGCTCCACGATGCAAGCTGGACCTCGGCGACGGTCGTCACGACGATCGGCACGGCCGTGAAGGCCGGCGACCAGGCGAAGATCGACTTCGACATCACGACGCCGGCGGCCGATACCGAGACGCCGATCTCGCAGGTGTTCACGCTCGATGATGCCGGGACGAAGTTCGGGACGATCAACTTCGCCGTGACCGTGTCGCCGACGATGACGGGCCCGACCAGCGGCGACGGATCCGAGGGCGATCAGGCAAGCGGCGGATGCAACGCGGGCGGCGCCGGAGCCGGCTGGCTCGCGATCGCACTGCCGATGCTGGTGCTGCGGCGACGCAAGCGTTAGTCTGTTCCGCGCCCGCAACCGGCGGCACGGGTGAGCTTCCGCTACACTTGATGCATGCCGGTCTTCCGGCTTGACGATCGTTTGGTGTTTCCGCCCGTCCATCTTGCAGAGGACGGCCTCCTTGCGCTCGGAGGGGACCTGAAACCGGAGCGCCTGCTGCTCGGATACTCGCAGGGGATTTTCCCCTGGTATGCCGAGAATCTGCCGATCCTGTGGCATTCGCCGGATCCGCGTATGGTGATGACGACGCGCGATCTGATCGTCCAGCGCAGTCTACGCAAGGCGATCCGTCGGAAGCCGTACGAGCTCAAAACGGACACGGCATTTCGCGACGTGCTGTTCGGCTGTGCCGAAGCACCACGACCCGGCCAATCGGGAACGTGGTTGATTCCGGAGATGCTCGACGCGTACGTCAAGCTGCACGAGCTTGGCTTCGCGCACTCGTTCGAGGCGTGGAAAGACGGCGTGCTGGTCGGCGGCCTCTATGGGGTGTCGCTCGGCGGCGCCTTTTTCGGCGAGTCGATGTTCGCGCGCGCGCCGGATGCTTCGAAGATCGCGTTTGTCGCCAGCGTGCGTCAGCTCGACGCGTGGCACATCGGTTTGATCGATTGCCAGGTCCACACCGAGCACCTCGAACGCTTCGGCGCCTACGAGGTCTCGCGTGCGGAGTATCTCGAGATGCTGACCGGGGTGCTCGACGAGCCGACGAAGCGTGGCAAATGGCAGCTCGATCTCGACTTCGACGCGTTCGTAGCGACCGGCGGCACGATGGGCCTCGCGGACGCGAACGGCGCGAGCGATTAGAAGCGGCCCGAAACGCTCATCGCTGCGCCGCGCGCGGTCGGGGTGACGCTGAGCTGGGTGCGCCGCACGTCTCCGTCCCACAGCCGAACCGCGCGCTCGATCGGCGCCTCGAACTGCCCCGTCATCAGAAGTGCAGTGCCAAGCAGACTGGTGCCCAAACCTCCAACGGCCAGCAGTGCGGTCGAGGCGTCGTCGGTGCCTTGATGCATAGCCACGCCCGTCAGCACCGCACCAGCCACGAGCAAGATCCCCCCTGACACGATCGAAGCTGTTCGGATGCGCGCAGAACCGACGGCGAGGGCGTGCAGCTTGGCATCCGTGATCGCGACGACCTGCGCTTGATCGCTCGATCGGAGGCCCCGACTGAATCTCTCGCGAAAGCGTTCGTTCGGGCCACGGTGCGTCAAGCCCCACACACCAAGCGCCGCCAACAGGGTGCCCGCCGTGACTTGTTCGATCCGTATCCTGCCCGGGATCCTATCGTTGAATGCGGCAAGTCCGCCGACGACGAGCCCGCCGGCGAGCGCCACCTCGTTTAGCTGGATCCTCTCGGCGCGAAATCCGTCGTCGATCTCGCCGAGCAACATCTCCATGCGCTCGGCATCCTCGTTCGAGACGCCGAACACCGGCGGCGGCGCATTGGCGCGATCCGCGTCGTACGCGGCGAGTGCGACGCGGCCGAACGGCTTGGTGAACAGCATCCGGAACAGATCACCGGGGCCACGTGCTGTCTCAGGCGGTTGATCGGGTGGGGCGTCGGAGAGAGCGACGATCGCGTCGGGATCACCGTGCAGCGCCGAACGGCGCAGGACACGCGTGCCGGTCGCGTCGACCGCAAGCTCGTCGATCGATCCATCGGCGACCCGCGCTGGCAGGTGCAAGGTGATCGGTGTCCCGACCTCAGCGAACACGTCGATCCACGGTAGCTCGTCGCGATCCCGGACGGTCACTCGCAACTTTCGATCTGCGCTGATGTGGACCTGCGTCGCTGTCACAGTCTTGGCGAGCACCGGAGCGTTGTCGTCGCCAGCCGGTCCGCGCGCGTAGACCTTTGGTCGAAACGCCGCATTGCGCACGTTGGCCGTTGCGATATCGACGAACGCTCGCAGCTCGTCGTAACTGATCGCTCCGTCGCCATTGGCATCTGCGGCGCCTGCGAGGCCAGAGCGAACGGCGTGGCTGAACACACCGGATTGCAGCTCTGACCATTCGAAGACCTCGGCCTCTGCGCTGGTCGACAGGAAGACACCTAGATTCGGGAACCGCTTTGTGAGGCTCTCCGCGGCGTCTTTCGGCGTCGCAAAGCGACGGCCTCCTGGCTTTCGCGCGTTGATCACGAAGAACGAGTTGCAGCTGTCGAGGATCACGTGGACATGCGTGGCCGGAAGTCTTGCGAGGAGGGCCTCGAGATCGTCGGAATAGAGCCGGCCATCGACGAGCTCGAGAAAACCGCGGCCTCCATCGACGTCTCCGTGGCCTGCATAAATGAAGTAGAAGTCGCTGGTTGCGCCGGTTCGTGACGCCGCCATGATCGCTCCGGCGACGAGGCTCGTGGCTCGATCTAGCTCGCGCTTGCTAGGTGGCTTCGCAATCGCCGGCAGCGTGGGAAACAACCGAGCGGTGTCGCGATCGAGCTCCGTGAGCAACTGGATGTTGCTTGGACCCGCGAGGGTTTCGAAGGTCGTGTAGTACTTCGCGCCGTCGTCGTCCGCGTACTGCAGATCCGGCCGGCCGAGCTCGAAGCTATGATTATTGGTGACGATCAGCGCGAACGTCTGGTGATCCGCGGATGCGATGTGCGCACCGGCGGCAAGACAGGCGACGACGATGGCAGCTCGGTTCACAAAGCTCTCCCCAGATCGATCTTGGTTTCGGTGATCAACGCGTCGGGCCACCGCACCCGAAGCCGATCGGCCGCGAGATTCTCAGGTGGGAGCGTCTCGATCTCTCGGACGCGCTCGGGCGCGTGACCTATCACGATGACGACGCGCAGCGGACCCAACGCAGGTCTCTCGAGCGCAATGGAATCCGGCAGCAAGGTCTCGCGGTCTGCTACTGGCAGGTCGATGGACTGCGGATCGTCCGTCGGCCGCTCGTATGCGGGATACAGCCAGTGGATCGTATTCGCGCTGTCGACCGCGAATGCGATCAAGTACACCCGTGCTCGCCGGTCGAGGTTGCGATAGCCGACGACGAAACGAGCGTCGGATAGCACGTGCGAGCCGGACATCACGGGCTTGGCACGGTCGCGGACGGTATAGAGATTCGCGCTGGCATGACGCGCGAGCAGATCTTCATGACCACCGCGCGCCTGCATTGTTTCGCGGTCACCGGTGCGGCTCACCACCAAGGTGGCCGCTGCAGCCAACGCGAAGGCTCCGCTCGCGAGCAACCAAGGACGCGACCGCCGCGCGGATTGGGTGTCCAGACGCGCGAGGATCTTCGCGGCGATCGGTCCGGTCGCGGATTCCAGTGCCGGAGCCCGCAGATCGCTGATGAGCTGCTGGTGCACACGCGCTGTTTCCGTACACACGCTGCATCCAGCGACGTGAGCTCGCAGATGATCGGCGCGACGCTCGGGCAGCTCGCGATCCGCGAGTGCAGCGAGCTCTGTTCGATCCGGACACTTGATCGCGGGGCCGATCATGGGACCTCCTGTTCGAGCAACATCTCTAGTCGGCGAAGTCCGTGGAACACGCGCGATCGCACCGTGGCTTCGTTGCTACGCACGATGGTTGCGATTTCGGCATATGAGAGGTCTTGTTCGAACCTCAACAGGACCGCTTCCCGCAGCTTCACGGGAAGCTCGGTGACGGCGCCGCGAACGCGGCGTTGCCGTTCGTGAACGATCAGCTCGTCGATATGGCTCGGATCGGCAGAGGCCGCCTTCGGCAGATCTTCGGAGGCATCCACGCCGAGCCAGCGGAACCGGCGACGCCACGATCGCGCGTGATTACGGCAGCGGTTGCATGCGACCGTGAACAGAAACACGCGAAACGCCCGCTCCGGTCGGAACTGTTCACGACGCGCCCATACCCCCAAGAACACATCCTGCGCGAGATCCTCGGCTGCGCGGCGATCGCCGGTAGCCTTCGCGCAGTAGTTGATGACCTTCGGGAGGTGACGCTCGACGAGAATCGCGAATGCCGCACGCGCATCGGCAGCAGCCGCGACCATCAGCTCCTCGTCCGAGCGCTCCGCGAGCGCCCTCGCTTGGACGAGCGGTACGAGCTTGAGGTCGGAGCGGTCCATCGGGGCTTGCAGGTGAGAACACCGGTCGAGCTCCGGCGTTTAAACCATTCAGGCCCGGGGATCTACTTGGCTTGTTCAGTTCGAGCGCGAGACCTGCGCGAGGATCGTGCGGGTGACGACGGGGACGAGCGCTTCGGCGATCGCGAGCGCGAGACGACCGAGGCCGAGTGGACCGATGCGTTCCCAGAGCGCGGCGTGGACTTCGAAGCGTTCGCCGGTGAATCGCGCGGCGCGGGCGCCGAGGTCTGCCCACACGACGGGCCGGCGCGTGATGATCTCGCCCGCGTCTTCGGCGAGCACGGCGGGAACGCCTTCGGAGATCAGCTGCGCGAGCGCGCCGCGGAGGGCGAGCGGGAACTCTTCACCGACGATCTTGGCGTCGATCGCGGGTGTCGTGCGCGGGCCGTCGGTGAGGCGGCCGTTCGCATCGATCTCGCCGATGATCGCCCACGGCGCGTCGCCGAACCAGACTTCGGCCACGAAGCTCTTGCCGCGCTTCGAGAGGCGCGCCGGCGAGCCATCGGGCTCGTAGGAGATGTTGTCGATCACGACGCGGAGCGGGCCGTCGCGTAGCTCGACGAAGCCACGCTCGATCGAGACGCGCTGGTGCGGAGCCGGTGCGAAGTCCACGGGCACCTCGTCGAAGCTCAGGTGTAGCGCGCGATCGAAGACGTTTGCCGTGAACGTCGCCTCGTCGGCAGACGCGCGGAACGATCGCACCAGGGCGCGATACAGCGCCGGGGTCGGGTATGGGCCCGCATAACGGAGTGCCGGGACGTTCGCTTCTAGCGCGAGCTCCGCGATCGCGTTGAGGAGTGCGCTTCCCGATCCGGGCGGAAGGCGTCCGGGCTCGGCGACCGTGGGAATCCGGCTCGGGCGGTTCCAGTCGATCGCCGACATCGCGGTGATCACGCGCCCCGCATGCTCGATGACATGCGCGTTTCCGAGCAAGGGATGCGAGACCACATCGCGCGAGACGACCAGGTCGTCGAGCTCGAGGCTGTGATCGGTGAGGCGCACGGCGAAACAAGCTAGCACCTCCGCGCCAGATGGATTTGGTTCGTCCACCGAAGCGGACTCGCTCGTGCGCTCATTATTGCGGGGCGCGGCCTTTCGCTTTCGCGTTTGGTTTGGCATGGTTCGGCCCTTCGATGAAGTTAGGCATCGTCAAGGAGACCAGACCCCTCGAGCGTCGAGTCGCCGCATCGCCGAACGTCGTCGCGAGGTGGATCAAAGCGGGTTGGCAGGTCGAGGTCGAAGCCGGTGCGGGCGCCGCAGCGAGCTTCCCCGATTCTCAGTACACGGCCGCCGGGGCGCAGATCGTCGACACGAAGGCGGCCTGGAGCGCCGCGATCGTGCTGAAGGTTCGTCCGCCGGAGGACGCCGAGGTCGCGCAGCTCGCCGAGGGCTCGACGCTGATCTCGTTCTTGTATCCGGCGCAAAACGACAAGTTGATCGAAGCGCTCGCGCGCAAGAAGGTCAACGCGCTCGCGATGGATCAAGTGCCGCGGATCAGCCGCGCGCAAAAGATGGACGCGCTGTCCTCGATGGCGAACATCTCCGGCTATCGCGCGGTGCTCGAGGGCGCGAATCGGTTCGGCAGCTTCTTCACCGGCCAGTTCACGGCGGCAGGCAAAGTGCCGCCCGCAAAAGTGCTGATCATCGGTGCCGGGGTCGCGGGGCTGTCGGCGCTCGGTGCGGCGAAGGCGCTCGGGGCGATCGTGCGCGCGTTCGACGTGCGCGCCGCCGCTGAAGAACAGGTGAAGTCGCTCGGCGGCGAGTTCTTGACCGTCTTGGTCAAAGAATCCGGTGAAGGGCAGGGCGGCTACGCGAAGGAGATGAGCAAAGAGTTCATCGATGCCGAGTACGCGCTGTTTCGCGCGCAAGCCAAGGAAGTCGATATCGTCATCACGACCGCCCTCATTCCGGGCAAGCCCGCACCGAAGCTGTGGCTCAAGGACATGGTCGAGCTCATGAAGCCCGGCTCGGTCGTCGTCGATATGGCGGCGGAGCAGGGCGGCAACTGCGAATACACCAAACCCGGCGAGGTCGCCGAGGTGAACGGTGTGTCGATCATCGGCTACACCGATCTGCCCAGCCGGATGGCATCGGTCGCGAGCGATTTGTACGGCATGAATTTGCTGCACTTCCTGGACGAGATGGGCGGTGCTTCCGGCTTCCGGATCGATCACGAGAACGATGCGGTTCGCCCGGCGCTCGTGCTCGAAGCCGGCGAGAAGAAGTGGCCCGCGCCACCGATGAAGAAGGTGGAGCCGCCCAAGGCAGAAGTGAAACCGGCCGTGAAGCCGGAACCCGCGACTGCCGCGCCGCCCCCGTCCTTGACACCGCCCAAGTCGAGCCACGGTCCGGCGCAGCGCCCACCGAGCCGCGCTTCGGGCATCGTGCTGTCGCTGATCGGACTTGTCGCTGCGGCGGCGTGGCTCGGTGTTCGCTACGCGAAGACCGATGCACCGGCCTCGTTCGAGACGTATCAGCTGCTCCAACACCTGACCGTGTTCGTGCTGGCCGTGTTCGTCGGTTTCCAGGTGGTGTGGAACGTCACGCCGGCGCTTCACACGCCACTGATGAGCGTGACGAATGCGATCAGCGGCATCATCGTCGTCGGTGGTCTCCTCAGCGGCCGCGGTGAGCTGCACACGTCGGTGATCGTCGCGTTGATCGCGACGTTCTTCGCAACGATCAACATCTCCGGTGGCTTCATCGTCACGCGGCGCATGCTCGCGATGTTCAGGAAGTAATCGCGATGAAATTCGCATTCTACAATTCGATCGCGCTCGCGGATCTCGCGTACCTCGTCGCCGCGGTGCTGTTCGTCCTCGCGCTGCGCGGCCTGTCGAGTCAGCAGACCTCGCGTCGCGGCAACCTCTACGGCATCATCGGCATGGTCATCGCGATCGGCGCGACGCTGGCCGCGCCACCGATCAGCTCTGCCGAGCTCCAGGCCGGCATGACTACGAGCTTTCATCCGCTGCTGATCGGATCGATCGTCGTCGCGGTCGTGATCGGCGCTCTGATGGCGACCCGCGTCGGCATGACTCAGATGCCCGAGATGGTCGCGCTGCTCCACAGCTTCGTCGGCCTCGCCGCGGTGCTCGTCGGATTTTCGCTCCAGCTCACGCACAACACCGAGCTCGCCGAGCGGATCGAGATCTTCGTCGACGTGTTCATCGGTGCGGTGACCACGACGGGCTCGGTGCTCGCATTCTTGAAGCTCCGCGGCTCGGTCTCCGGCAAGCCGCTGCTGCTGCCGCTGCGTCATCTCTTGAACCTCGCGATGATCACCGCGATCGCGGTGCTCGGCTTCCTCTATGCCCGCGATGGGCAGGACTGGACGATCGAGATCGCGACCGCGATCGCGGGCGTCCTCGGTGTTCACCTGGTCGCCGCGATCGGCGGCGCCGACATGCCGGTCGTCGTCTCGATGCTCAACAGCTATTCCGGGTGGACCGCCGCGGCGGCCGGCTTCATGCTGCAGAACGATCTGCTGATCATCACCGGCGCACTCGTCGGGTCGAGCGGCGCGATCCTCTCGTACATCATGTGCCGCGCGATGAACCGATCGATCTACAGCGTGATCTTCGGCGGTTTCGGTGCGGCGCCTCCGAAGGCAGCGAAGGGGCCCGCGGCTCCCGCCGGCGACGTGCACGAGATCGACGCCACCGCGCTCGCGGCCAAGCTCAAGGAATCCAAGAGCGTCATCATCGTCCCCGGTTACGGCATGGCGGTCGCGCGCGCGCAGCATGCGGTCCGCGAGCTCACCGAAGTACTGCGCAAGGCTGGTGTCACCGTCCGATTCGCGATCCATCCTGTCGCCGGCAGACTCCCGGGACACATGAACGTGCTCCTCGCCGAGGCGAACGTCCCCTACGACATCGTCCTCGAGATGGACGAGATCAACCACGACTTCCCGACGACGGACGTCGCGATCGTGATCGGCGCGAACGACATCGTCAACCCGGCTGCCGAGGACGATCCGACGAGCCCGATCGCCGGCATGCCGGTGCTTCAGGTCTGGAAGTCACACCTCGTGATCGTCAACAAGCGATCGCGGGCCGCAGGCTATGCCGGCATCGACAACCCGCTGTTCTACAAGCCGGTGACGAAGATGCTGTTCGGCGATGCGAAAGACGCGATCGAAAAGGTCGTCGCCGCGCTCAAGACCTGATTCACGCGAGCTTCTTGACGACGTCGAGCGCTTCGTCGACGTGCTTGCCGAAACGGATCATCGAGTCGAAGCGATGGCGCACCGTGCCGTCCTTGTCGAACACGAACGTCACGCGCCCGGGCAGCGGACCGACACCCTTGACGCCCCACGCGCTCGCGAGCTTGCCGCCCGGATCGGACAGCAGCGTGAACGGCAGCTTGTGGTGTTGCTTGAAGCCGGCGTGTGATTCGGCATCGTCGCGCGAGATGCCGATCACCTCGGCGCCGGCGGCGACGAAGTCCTCGTACTGATCGCGAAAGCTGCACGCCTCTTTGGTGCAGCCGTACGTCTCGTCCTTCGGATAGAAGTAGACGACCAGCTTCTTGCCCACACGGTCGCGCAAGCGAATCGGACCGGTATCGCCTACGAGTGTCACGTCGGGCATCGCCTCGCCAACCTTGAGCATGGGGGCATCGTACACTTCTGCCGTGCCCGACATGGACCCAACCGATGCCGAGTCGGCGCGAGCCCGGACCGCCGCGCTCGAGCGAGAGGTCGCCTAGCTTCGCGCGAAGGTCGAATCCGCGCCGGTGGACGAGCAGCGGCGCAGGCGGGTGGCGACGCTGCTGCTCGTCGGAGGCGCGGTCGGTGGCCTGTCCGGCGTGTTCGCGCACAGCATCTTCATGATCGTGTGCGGCATCGGCTGGATCTTCGGAGGCGCAGCCGTCGGCTCGACGCTGCCGAAGCCCGAAGGCTAAAACTCGTGCTACGTACATCGTCACGCCATGTGGCAGCCCCCTGAGCGGATCAAGCACGAGCTCCCGTCCGCGGTGTGGCCGGGCCGCGACCAGGCCGCAGGTGCTCGGCTGTTTCAGCCGCGAGCGATCGGACCTCGCACGGCCGCGACTCGCACGTGGGTTCCCGCGATGGTGCCGTGGCGCGCGACCGACGACGGCTTCGTCACGCCGGACGTGATCGATTGGTATCGGCGGTTCGCTGAAGGCAAGCCGGGTGTACTGGTCGTCGAAGCCACCGGGATTCGCGACATCCCGTCGGGACCACTGCTGCGGATCGGTCACGACCGATTTCTTGAAGGGTTGACGAAGCTCGCCAGCGCGGTGCACGAAGCTTCGCAGGGCGAGACGCTGTTGTTCATCCAGCTGATCGATTTCTTGTCGATCCGCCGGCGGCCACCGCGCGACAAATATTTCGCGAGGTTTCTCACGCCCACGCCGCATCACCGCGAGGCGCTCGCCCAGCTCACGAGCGATCCGAGTGCGCGGACCTGCGATGAAGCCGAGCTCCGGAGCCGGCTGGCCGCGTTACCCGAAGCGGACCTCACGTACGTGCTCTCGTTGCGCGAGCTCGAAGATCTCGAGCGCGGCTATCGCGAGCGCGTGACCGACACGTACGCCTCACATATCGCCGAGCTTCCGCAAGTCTTGCCGGAGCTGTTCGCGAATGCCGCCGAGCGCGCGATCGCCGCCGGCTTCGACGGCGTCGAGCTCCACTACGCGCACGCGTACACGATGGCTTCGTTTCTGTCCGCGCTCAACACGCGCGAAGACGGCTACGGGGGCGCCCGCGAGAATCGCGTCAGGCTCCCGCTCGAGGTGATTGCAGCGGTTCGGAAGCGCGTCTCCAAGCGAGCGGTCGTCGGCTGTCGTTATCTCGGTGACGATGTGGTCGAGGGCGGCAATCATCTCGAGGATGCCGTGTGGTTCGGCGTCGAGCTCGCGCGCGCCGGTCTCGACTTCTTATCGATCTCGAAGGGCGGCAAGTTCGAAGATGCGAAGCAGCCGAAAGTCGGCTGGGCCGCGTATCCGTACACGGGGCAGTCCGGCTACGAGTGCATGCCGACGATCTATTCGGACGCGCGCGGACCGTTCGGCCGCAACATCTCGCTCGCCGCGACGATCCGCGCTGCGGTCACCGGCGCCGGTTTCACGACGCCGGTCGTCACCGCCGGCGGGATCTCCGACTTCGCGCGTGCCGAAGCGATCCTCGAGCATGGCGAGGCGGATTTCGTCGCGTCCGCGCGGCAGACGCTCGCCGATCCTGATTGGTTCTTGAAGATTCGCGAAGGACGCGGCGCCGAGATCCGCCGCTGCGAGTTCACGAACTACTGCGAGGCCCTCGACCAGCAGCACAAGCAGGTGACCTGCAAGCTGTGGGATCGCAGCGAGCTCGATGCTCCCGATGTGCCGCTCGCCGCCGACGGTAAGCGTCGCCTGCTAGCGCCACGCTCGAAGCGCTGATCCGCTAACGCGATTTGCGCGCGCGTCCGCCCTTGCGTCCGCCCTTGCGGCCCGAAGTGGAGCGAGCCGGCGAACGCCGGGAAGCGGGGTTAGACGCGGTGCTGGGCTTCCGGCCGCGACCGCTGCCGGTTTTCTTCCCGCCGCCGTCTTGCTTGTTGACCGTGGCGTACGCCATCGAGGCGGCGCGCTTCGGCGACATGCCGCGCTTCTCGCCGCTGTCTTCGATGTGCTTCGCCTTCCGGCGTTGTTTGCTCGTGTAGCTGGACTTGCTGCCTCGGGCCATAACAGATTTCCTCCTGTCGCGGCGTCGATGCGAGCACCGTGCCCGTTCGCTCGGCCGCACATGGAATGATGTTTGCTGCACTCCGACGTACGAGGAGTGACGTCATGAACAAGTTCCGGAGGACGCTGGGAGCGACGACGCTGATCCACGACAAAGTTGTAAATCTCAGCGGTCAGGATATCGGCCGGATCGAAGAGCTGATGATCGATGTGACCACCGGTCGGGTCGCTTACGCGGTCCTGTCTTTCGGTGGATTCATGGGGATTGGCAACAAGCTATTCGCGTTGCCGTGGTCCGCGCTCACGGTCGACGAGGCGAAAAGGCGCTTCGTCGTCAACGTGACACGCGAGTCACTCGAGCGAATGCCGGGGTTCGATAAGGACCACTGGCCTGATCTCAACGACCTCGAATACGCGACCGGCGTATATCGCCAGTGGGGCGCCACTCCATACTGGACGTGATCCGAGCGCGCGTGTGCGCACGGCGTGCCAGACCGTCGGGCGTTGACGCACGCGACTAAGGTGCAGCTACGCCACGATCGGGCGCCCTGTCGACGACCTCTTGGATGCCCGCCTGCCGAGCACAATGTGCGCAGCAGAAGTACTGACCGCGTGCCTCCATCCCTTGCCCGATGATCGGCACCTTGCAGTGCAGACAGCGCGGAGCGAGCACGTTGATCGCGCATTGAAACGAGTCAAAGGTGTGAGTTGTCCCGCCGATCGAGATCTCGAACGCCTTGTCGTAGGTGTTGCCGCAACATTCACATGCCGTCATGGCCGGGTCACGGGTGCAAGTGGCGCGCCGCGTCGTCGTGGAACAGCCCTTGCTGACTCCGTCATACATGAGCCGTAATCCGCGACTGAGGATGGCCGTCATCGGGCAGGGACACTTCGCGCAAGTGGCCGTGCTCCCCGCGATCGAGCAGCTCGAGGATGTCGAGCTCACCGCGCTGGTATCCGGATCACGCCACAAGCTCGAAGAGCTCGGCGCGCGCTACGGTGTGCGGACGCTGTGCGACTACGACGGGCTCGATGCGCTGCTCGCGAGTGGTCGCGTCGATGCCGTCTACATCGCCGTGCCGAACGATCTGCACGCGGAGATGACGCTGATCGCCGCGCGCCACGGCGTGCACGTGCTCTGTGAAAAGCCGATGGCACCGACGGAGGCGGAGTGCCGCCAGATGATTCGCGCGTGCGAGCAGCGGCACGTCAAGCTGATGATCGCATATCGCCTTCACTTCGAAGCGGCAAACCTGGTCGCGGTCGAGGTCGCGCGCGGTGGCGAGCTCGGCGATCCGCGAATCTTCAGCTCGACGTTCACGTTGCAGGTTCGCGACGGCAACATCCGGGTGCAGCCGCGTCGCGGTGCGGGCCCGATCTACGACGTCGGTATCTATTGCGTGAACGCCTCGCGATATCTGTTCCGATCCGAGCCGGTCGCAGTGATGGCGATGAAGTTCTCGGGCCGCGATCCGCGGTTCTCGGCGGTCGACGAGGCGTACTCGGTGAGCATGCGGTTTCCCGACGAGCGCGTCGCGCAGTTCGCGTGCAGCTTCGGCGCGGCGGACCGCGCGCACTACGAAGTGATCGGCACGGAGGGGTTCCTCACGCTCGACAACGCTTACGAGTACGCGGCCGAGATCAAGATGCACATCGAGAGCAAGCACGGCGAGAAGGATCGGACCTTCGCGAAGCGCGATCAGATCGCCGCGGAGATCGAATACTTCGCGCGCTGCGTTCGCGAAGACATCGATCCGGAGCCGAGCGGCTGGGAGGGTCTCGAAGACGTGCGAATCATCCAGGCGATCCTCGCGTCCGCCCGGTTTGGCCGAGCGGTGCCGATCGACCCGATTCCGCGGCCGCAGCGGCCGAACCTCGGGCAGGAGATCCGGATCCCGCCGCATGACAAGCCGCCGCTCGTCGACGTGCAGAGCTCGTCGAAGTAGTCTCGCATTGTGGATCTCGCGCAGCTAGCGCTGGTCGCGGTGGTTGCGCTCGCGGCCGGCGTCGTCAATGCGATCGCCGGTGGCGGCAGCTTGCTGTCCTTTCCTGTGCTGCTGGCGGTGGGCCTTCCTGCGGTCACCGCGAGCCTCACGAACACGGTCGCGATGTGTCCGGGCTACCTCGGCGCGACGCTCGCGCAACGCCGCGATCTCGTCGGTCAGGGTCGGCGGGTGGTGGGGGTTCTCCCGGCCGGTGCGATCGGTGGGGTGGCGGGAGCCCTGCTGCTCCTGACGACGGGCGAGCGCGCGTTCGATGTGACCGTTCCGTTTCTGTTGTTGTTCGCCGCGGCGCTGCTCGGGATGCAGGATCGCTTGCGTAAGTTGTTCGTCGGTGGCACGCCGGGAGCGCCGCGATCCGAAACCTGGGCCATCGTGCCGGTCGCATTGGCAGCGGTCTACGGTGGCTACTTCGGCGCCGGCCTCGGGGTGATCGTGCTCGCCGCGCTCGCCGTCGTCCTCGATGATTCGCTGATCCGGATCAACGCACTCAAGCAGTCGGTGTCGCTGGTGGTCAATGTCAGTGCCGCGCTCATCTTCGTGTTCGCCGGCCGGGTCGACTGGAGCGTCGCTCTCGTGATGGCGTTCGCGTCACTCGCGGGAGGCGCGCTAGGCGGCGCGATTGCCTCTCGTGTGTCCGCGTCACTCCTGCGATGGAGCGTGATCGTTGTCGGTGTCGGCGTGTCGGTGGTGTACTTCGTGAAACTGCTACGATGACGTCATGGTCGACGAGCCCAGCGACGAGCACGCCGGCGATCGTCCACCACGCACGTGGCTGATGATCATGGTGGCCGGCGTCGTCCTCGGCGCCGGCGGCGCGGCGATCATCTATCTGCGCTGGGCATCCGAGCGCAAGGCGGAGGAGGCTCGGGGGCAACCCGCGGGGGCGGTGATCGTCGCGGGCGAGCTCGTCCTCGTCGATCGAGTTGCGGTCGAGAGCACCGGGACCGCGACCTATCGGCTGACCGCGCTGGATCCGAGAACCGGCTTTACCGCGAACACCCGCGTCCTCGGCGATATCGCGCGCTGCTCGCTCGTCGCCGGCGATCGCATGCAATGTGCGCGGAGCTCCGGCAATCGTTATTACGTCGAGGTCCCGAGCTTGCAGATCAACGGTCCCTCGGAGCGCGGACCGGGCAAGGAGCTCGGCTGCGACCTAGCGGATGAAGCGCTCGTCGGCGACGATCATCTCGCGTTCGGCCCCGGCACCATGCGCCCGCTCGTTCGCCACGTGCCGCACGATCCGACGCGCGAGCCGGTCGCCTATACGTTGCCCGGTACGCCGAGCTTCATCTCTCCGGCATTTCTGCGGGTCGGCGAGCCATCTCCGCTGCTCGTGCTTCACGACGTCGCGATCGATCGCCCGAACCACGTGCAACTAACGCGGGTCGCCGCGGATCTGCGCACGGTGTGGACCGTCGAGCTCGTCGGCCGCTGCGAGACCGCCAGTCTCCTCGGGTCGCGGCTCGTCATCACGACGCACGATCCGAAGCATCGCGCGTTCGGGATCGATCTCGAGACCGGCAAGATCGCCTGGCACTTCGCGTTGTAAACCGTACCTCGGGTATGATCGGTTGATGTTTGCGTGGTTGGTCGTGAGCGAAGACAAGGTCGGGTTACTCGGTGCCGCCACGGCGAAGGCGTGGACCGGTGGCGACGCGGTGATCGCGCATCTCGAATTGGCGGGGCGCAAAGAGCCGCGACGCGTTGCGATCGTCTGGGCCGATCGAGCGAAGGCGCGCAGACCGGCGCTTTGGCCCGATGTCCTCGACGACTGGAAAGACATCTACGAGGAGCCGCTATTTCCGAACGACGAGATCACGGTGCTCGCCGCAGAGCTGTCCGGCCTCGGCGCACCGGCCGCCGCCGTGTTCGGTGGGCCGGGTCTCGTGCAAGGGACGGTCGCCTGGTACGAGAAAGGAGCCTTGATCAGCTACGAGCACGTCGGAAGCTCGTCGGTGTCGTGGGATCCGGACGATGGCCTCGGTCGCCCGTTCGACGGCACGCCCGCTTCGATCGCCGCACTCGGTGGCCGCCGCGTCGCGAAGCTGTTTGGCTCGGACAAGTCACTGGACGTGCTCACGCGGATCGACAATGCGAACCGCGCGATCGGCGAGGTGCTGATCGGGCGGGTGTTCTACCGCTTCCTCGACACGG
>JAQBQF010000191.1 GCA_028287115.1 Myxococcales bacterium | reverse complement strand
CCTCCACCCTGCTGATTTCATCATCGCGCGCATCGACGAACCGCCACCCGCGCGCGCGTCGGCCGAGACGGCACTCCATCAACAGCTCTACCGCGATCGCCCCGAGGTCGGCGCCATTCTGCACGGTCACTCGATCGGAGCGACGCAGATCTCGCTAGCGCGCGCCGCCGCCGGTTCGTTGACGTTGTCCGGATACGAGCTGCTCAAGGCGTTTTCCGGCGTGCAGACGCACGAGGCGCGCGTCGAAGTTCCCGTGTTCGCGAACAGCCAGGATGTGGCGGCGCTCGCCGCGACGGTGTCGGCCCGGCTGGCCTCGCAACCTCAGACCGTGTGCTACCTGATCGCCGGTCACGGATCCTACGTCTGGGGAGCATCGGTGCCTGATGCTCGGCGGCATTTCGACGCGCTAGAATTCTTGATCGAACTGGAGGCGCGTCGATGAGCCTACTGTGTATCCGTCCCGAAGACCGTCCCGACGTCCTCGACGAGATGACACGCGAAGGCACACGCATCGCAGCGCTGCTCCGCACGATCGGCGTACGCTTCGAGCGCTGGCCCGCCGATCACGCGCTCGCAGCGAATAGCGATCCGCAGACGATCCTTGCTGCCTACGCGGCCGAGCTCACGCGGCTACAGCGCGATTGCGGATACCAGACCGCCGACGTCGTACGCATCGTGCGCGGCACGCCCGACACCGCACCCATGCGGCAGAAGTTCTTGAACGAGCATCGCCATAGCGAGGACGAGGTCCGGTTCTTCGTCGAAGGATCGGGGTCGTTTTACCTGCGCGCCGGCGGACGGGTGTTCCAGGTCGTGTGCGAGCGCGACGATCTGATCAGCGTGCCCGCCGAAACGCGCCACTGGTTCGACATGGGCGCGTCCCCGCATTTCTGCGCGATTCGCCTGTTCAACAATATCGAGGGCTGGGTCGCGCGCTTCACCGACGATCCGATCGCCGCGAGGTTCCCGTCGCACGACGAAGCACTGGCGCTCTCGGCCGGACCGTGACGGCGATCGTCACCGATATCGAGGGGACGACCTCGTCGATCGCATTTGTCAAGCACGTGCTGTTCCCGTACGCGCGGCGACGCCTGCCCGACTTCGTGCGCCTCCATGCCGCGCGTGCCGACGTGGCTCCGCTCGTCGAAGAAGTGCGCTCGCTGGCCGGAGATCTCGATACCGACGGCGTGATTCGCACGTTGCTCGGATGGATCGACGAGGACCGCAAGGTGCCGCCGCTCAAGCAGCTTCAGGGAATGATCTGGGCCGAGGGGTACGCCGAAGCCGCGTATCGCGGCCATGTCTATCGCGACGCCGCGGCGGCGCTGCGCCGATGGCACGCGGCGGGCGTGGCGCTGTACGTGTACTCGTCGGGGTCGGTCGAAGCGCAGCAGTTGCTGTTCGCGCATTCCGAAGCTGGTGACTTGGCGTCCGTATTTTCCGGCTACTTCGATACGCGGATCGGCGCGAAGACCGAGGTCTCCTCGTATCGGGCGATCGCGAGCAAGCTGGGCGGCAACCCAGCTCGAATCTTGTTCTTGTCTGATCAACGACGCGAGCTCGACGCCGCCGCGGCCGCCGGCCTGCGCACCGTGCTGGTTTGCCGCGACGGTGCGCCTCTCGAGGCTGCAGGCCACCCTGTCGTCACCTCGTTCGACGGCATCGACATCGCCGGCGCGATGCTCGCGTGAGAATCGATCAGGCTGCTGTCGGAGCGGCGCCGTCGGCGACGAGATTGGCCATCGCGGCCTTGAACGCGGCACTGATTCGTTCGAGGTCACTCGGTCGATGTGCGGTCGAGATCTGGATCGGGGCTCCACTGAAGAAGCAGCCCTGATCTCTGAGGTAGGTCTGGAGCAGCACGGCCGGGTGCATCGGGCTTGTCGGAGGCCGTCCCTTGACCATCACCATCCCACCTTCCAGTACGAGCGACTCGATCGGCAGCTTGTGCTCGCTCGCATGGGCATTGATCTCCTTGCCGAGCCAGTGTGCCTTCTCGCGGAGGTACGGATAGATCTCGTCCTGGTGATCTTTGATGTACTTCAAGTGCGCGAGTCCCGCCGCACAGGCGATCCGATTGCCGTTATACGTGCCGACGAGTGCGACCTTGCCGCCGCTCAGATCGCGAAGGGCGTTTCCGCTGGTCGCTCCCGCCGACATTACGCTGCGACGTCCCACGACCGCAGCCACGGGCAGGCCTCCTCCGATGATCTTGCCGAAGCAGGCCAGATCGGGAACGACCTGGTCACCGAGCGTCGCGCCGAAGCGGCAGCGAAAGCCTCTCAGGACCTCGTCGAAGATGAGCACGATGCCGAGGTCCGCGGTGACGCGTCGCAGCTCCTTGTAGAACGCGAGATCGTAGGATGGACGCGGGTCGCGGACCGGCGGTGCAGGTTCGATCACCACGCCCGCGAGCTCGTCGGCGTGCTTTCGAATCAGGTCGAAAGCCTCGGGCGTCCCCGGCAACACGAGGGTGTCGTCGGTGGCCGCGAGGCCGTGTCGAAACTCCGGCAGATCGACCACGAGATCGGCGTCGTGCCCGTGGAACGCGTTCGCGAACTTCGCGATCTTGGGGCGGCCCCGTGATGCACGGGCGAGCTTTAATGCATGCATCAACGCAGACGTTCCGCTGATCGCGAGACAGCACATCTCTGCACACTCGATGTGCTCGATCAAAAATTCGGCGAGCTCGATCTCGAGCGTGTTGCCGACACCGATCGTCGTTCCACGTTCGATCTCTCGCTTGACTGCCTCGACGACGACGCTCGGCGCGTGTCCGATGATCTGGGTCCAGTAACCCATGTGCAGATCGATGAATTCGTTGCCGTCAAGATCGTAGAGGTTACAGCCCGACGCGCGGTCGGCGATCATCGGCACGAGCGGCGCCGCGACAGCTGGTTTGTCGAAGAACATGATGCTGCCGGCAGCCTGGCGCCGGAGGTTCTCCGCGACCGTCTTCTGCTGTTTCGCGAGGACCCGCTTTGTCGTCGGAAGGTCCTTCGCCCTCGCGGTTTGGGCGTCCAACTCTCGAGCCTTCGCTTCCAGATCCTGAACCATGATCGACGATCACGCGTTCTCGAGCTGAACACAAGAGACCGCATCCGAGGAGGATGCGCGTTATGCTTGGGAATGCTCGCGATGTCGTCCGAGGTGTCACGTCACGTCGGAGCTCACGGTGCGTTGGCGCTCGCGCAGCAGATCGGATTCCGCGCGGTCGAGCTCATTCCATCGATGTTCGGCGCCGATCACGGGCGTCAGCCGAGCCTTCCCGACGATACGGAAGTGGCGGCGCTCCGGGCCGCTCTCGACGCACACGGCCTGCAAGCCGTATCGGCAAACGCGGTGTTCATGCCGCTCAAGGAACGGTGGGCCGAAGAGGATCAGTTCGTGCCGGCTGCGTTTCGAGATCTCATCGCGCGGGCCAGTCCCGGCGACTACGCGCGCTACATGATCTGGTTGACGCGCATCGCGGGAACTCTCGGGATCAAGACGATCAATTGCCTCGGTCTGCCGTTCGTCGCGCCAACAGCCGAAGCATCACTCGGCGCATTTGTCGACGGCATGCGGCCCGTCTTGGAGTCTGCGCGCGAACATGGAGTTGTGGTCTGCATCGAGCACGAAGCGCTCGACCCGCTCACGCGGTTCGAACCTGGGCTTCGCAGCGTGATGACGGCGATCGATCACCCGTCATTCGGGCTCACCATCGACATCAGTAACTTGTTCGCGGCGGGCATCGAGCCGTATCCGTACGCCTATCGACAGTTCAAGCCGTGGATCAAGCACGTCCACGTGCGCGGTGCGCGGCGTGCGCGTGACACGGATCCGCCGGAGTCGAAGTGGTTCGAACGGATGACGAGTCTCGGCGAGTCCCGGCAAACCGTATTCACGTCGCTACGTGACGGTGCCGTGAACGTGCACGGGCTCGTGTCGAGCCTCGTCGAGGACAGCTACCAAGGCTTCATCACGCTTCAACCGCTCGCGCGCGGGGCCGAGCTCGCAGAGCTGCCGCGAATCCTCGAGGATGACTTCGCGTTCATGCAACGCGCTCGGGCATAGCCGGTTCCGCGGCCACGGTTTCGCGATGAAACAGCATGGCGGCGAATGCGACTGCCACGGCGCCTGCGCCGACCTTGAATGCGAGTGCGGTTCCGCCCACGTCGTACATCGATCCGGCGATCAAGGCGCCGAGCGTGCCACCGACGCCGCCGACGATGCTGAACAGCAGGGCCTGACCGGTCGCACGCAGTCGTTCGGGAACGAGCGCGCGCACTTCGCGGATGCTGACGATCACGAAGGCTCCGAACGACAGCCCGTGAATCGCCTGGATCGCCAGGAACGCCCAGAGGTGGGTCACGATCGCCGTCAGCCACCAGCGCAGCGCCGTCGAAGCCATCACGAACAGCAGGACTCGCTTCGCCGACCAGCGCCGGCTGCCAAACAGGTCGATGCTCGCGCGTGACGCGATGGTCATCACGACGATTTCGGCGATCACCGCGACACCGAACGCGTCTCCGGCCGCGCTCGCGGAGAATCCGAGGCTCTCGGCGTGCAGCGCCAACATCGTGTCGAACGGCCCCATTCCGACCCAGTAGATCATCAGGGGCAGGAGCAGCGTTTGGAGCCGTCGGTCGCGGAGGAGTCGGAACGTGTCTCCCACGGTTGGACGCGGCCCGGACACCGGCGCTTCCGTCGGAAGGAGCCACGGCACGGCCGCGGCAACTGCGAGACAGAGGTGGGGGATCCGGATCGCCCACGTCCCGTCCACGGTGGTCCCGGCGAACACGCGTCCGAACAGGAACGTCGTCGAGATCCAACCGATCGACTCGCACACACGCGCACGCACGTACTGCCGGCTGTCGAGCTTGGCCAGCGCGAGCGCGTCGACGAGCGGAGGCATCCCGCTCCGAAAGGCCGCGATGACGATCAGCACGGCCGCCAAGCTGACTGTGTCGTTCGCGAAGTAGAGGCCGAGGAATCCGCCGACCGCGCCGAGGCTGATCAGTCGCAGTACGCGCGAGCGATGGCCGGTTCTATCGGCCAGGTGACCCCACACGAGCGGTGCGACGCAGCCGACGAGCGGCGGGATGCCGAGCACGGCGCCGAGCTGTTTGCCCGAGAGACCGAGCGCGACGAAGACCGGCGGAAGGTAGATCGTCGCGATCCCGAGCTGGCTGGCGTAGACGAAGTAGTAGATCGCGAACAGACCGAACGTTCGCTTCGATGCGGCCTGCTCGGTCATGCGACCGCAGTCTTGTGGAACAAGCCTTCGCACAACCGGTGATTGCCTCCGCCGATCGCAGCAGCATGGCGGCGCACCAGCATCTCGTACGGACCGGGAAACGGACCGTCCGGATCGAACAGGCCCGACAGCTGCGAGGCGTAGCAGCGTATCGCTTCGATCCGCTGCGGCATCCAGTCGGTGATCTCCGTGACGTCGAAGGAAAACGGCTGACCGAGCTGAGCAAGCCGCGCCTGGAAGCGACCGCTCACCGTCGTATATGGAAAGTCCTCGTAAAACGCAACGATCGCTCCCGCGGCGATCAGTCGATCACCGGCGAGGTAACACACCTGATGATCGACATGACCGCCGATCCCGAGCGGCAGATACACGCGAGCGTTCGCGGTGCTTCTCCACAGCGCCTCGACGTCGTGCGCGAGTGTGGCGACCAGATCGAGATCTTCGGCGCGCGGTGGACCCATGATGCCGGGCCACGTGTCGTACCCACGGTAGATCGCCTCGTGATGCGGCAGGCGCAACCACTCGGCACCGAGCACGGCCATCGCGCGCTCGTCCTCGTCGCCGCGCATGCGCCACGGCATCGGGCCGCCGCCCCATCGCGCGTGTAGATCACGTGCGAATGCCGTCAGCTCCGCCTCGTCCGGTCCTTCGGAGAACACCGTCACCACGACCGGATGCTCACCGGCGGCCGCGGCCCGCGCGACGACACCGCCGCACGACAGCGCGATATCGTCGTAGTGCGGCTGCACGAACAGCGACTGGGCAGCGTCGATACGTACGGTCATGACTCGCCGAGGAACAGCGCGTCGGCCAGGTGTGCAGCCTCGGCGTTGATGCGATTTACGAACGCGTGCGCGCGCTCGCGGCCTTCCAGCGCGAGCCGATCGTAGCGATCGGCGTGCGACAGGAGCTCGCGAAGCGCTTCGCGCCACGGCGCCACATCCTGCGCCGGCACCGTGAAGTGACGGCGGCCCGTCGCGTCCACCGTGGGGTCGATCTCGAGCGGCCGCACGGGCAACAATGTCGCCGCGCCGACGCTACTCTCGCGCAGGCCTGCGAGGTCGGCAGCGAGCACGGGCACGCCGCGGAGCATCGCTTCGATGACGATCAACCCGAACGCTTCCCAGCCGAGCGTCGGGAACAACAAGGCGCTCGCGCCGGAAAGAAACTGATCGGGGCTCGGGCTGCCGAGCCGGATCTCGACGTTGGGCAGCACCTCGAGCACTTCGATGTCCGCCGGCATCGTCGAGTAGCTCGAGATCACGACGAACTGCAGGTCGGGCATCGCCGCGGCGAGCCCCCTCACGATCGCGGTACCTTTTACTTGGCTGGGGTGCACCATCGTGACCGGCCCTCTGCGGGTGCCGAGCTGAGGAAAAGGCCCTGGTCCGTACGCCGGGAAATAGAACCGCGTTGCCTTGATGGCTGCGAAGCGCTCGAAGTAATCGACGACGAACTGGCTCGCAGCGAGCACGCCTCGCACGCGCCGGAGCAGTGCGGTCTTGTCCTCGGAGGGAAACACCGTGAAAGGCCCGAACGGCTGCCCCATGACTCCGTGGGCGAGAAACAGGGATCGATCCGCGCAGGTCTCGACGACCGTGCGGAGCACGCTGTCACCGCTGCCGTACTGACCGAACAACACGCGCTCTGGGTCGAAGCGGCGGATCTCGTCAGCGAGATAGGTCGGCAGGACGGTCTTGACCGAGTGAACCTCGACGCCACCGAGCGTCATCACCTCGACCTGATCGTCGCTCCGAACGATGGCGCCACCGAGCGCATGTAGATCGGCGAGCCAGTCCTCGCGGCGGCGCTCGCCGGAGAACTTGAGGTTCTTGTCGTTCATGCTCGCGGTGCAGACCGAACGCACGGTGTGCCCCTTGCTGACCAGCATCTCGAGCAGCCCGCGGTCAGCCACCTGGGAGCCGCCGAGCGTTGCGGGATAGTACGGCGCGTTGTGTGTGTGCAGGATCCGCATGATCAGCCGGGCCTGCGGTCGGTTTGGTCGCACATGGCCCGTGGCGCATCGACGAGGATGCCGCGGCGGCGCAACATTGCGCGCTCGGCCGGGCCCGCAAGCTCCGTCGCGCTCACGGTGAATGACAGCGGTTCCATGGTTGCGTGTTCCTCGTCGAAGATCGGCGTGACGGGTGCGCGCACGAGATGGAACGCGTCGCCTTCGCGCGTGACGCTGTACGCGGGGTTCCAGATCGCGTCCTCGAGACCGCCCCGCAAGAACTCGGCAACCGGCACAGCGTCGAGCAGCTCCCCGGGGGACACGAACGAGAACGAACGCGCGCCCGACAGCTCGCCCGAGGGCGCGGCAGCGTCGAGTGGGCGGCCGGCACGCGAAGTCTGTCGCACGATGTCGTCCGAGATCAGCCGGCCGCTTCCACCGAGGGCTTCGGCGAACAGTGCCTTCCAGGTGTCGGCGGTGAGCGACGAGCCTTGCGCCGGTTCTGTCGGGTGCTCCGCATTGTGGAGGTGCGTGAACAGCATGCTGCCATCGGGACGGAGCACACGTTTGACTTCGCGAAACAATGACGCTTTCGCTTCGACGTAGTGAATCGCGTCCGCGCTCACGGCCGCGTCGACTGCGCCATCCTTGAACGGAAGCGGCAGGTTGAGATCGGTCCGCACGCACATGCAGCGACTCGGATCCGGAAACATCCAGCGCGACATGAGCAGCGAGCGGAAGGTGACGTCGACCAAGTAGACGATCGTCGGCTTCGCGTGTCGTAGGGCGAGCTCACCGAAGTGCCCCGCGCCCGCGCCGAGATCGATCACGTGATCGGTCACCTGGTCGTGCGCTCGCCGGCGGCTCAACAATTCGACGAGCGACAATGCGGCGAGGTACTTGGGTGTCGCGTGAAAGTACTTGAGGTGCGACATGAGCTCGTACACGACCGGAATCGCCGCGGCCTTCGCGTATTCGCGGAACCGGTCCGCTGCCGCGAACAGGGTCTCGGGCGCGCGCGCGAGGAAGTCGCGCGGTCCCCACTCGGTTTCGATCGCCGCGAACCATCCGGCGCCGGCCCACCGTTTCTCGGCGATGTGCTCGAGCAAGCCGTCGATGTCGGCGCGGGCCAAGAACGGGACGAAGGATTGCGTGTCGCGCTTCCCGAGCAGCAGGATGCCTTGAATCACCGGGTACTGCGAACAGCGGCAGCGGATGATCCCGAATTCAACGATCTCGCTGGTGCCGCGCGCGACCGATTGGACGGCGAGATCGCCGAAGCAGCACGGACAGCGCATGCGCGGGAGACACGCTGTGATCACGCGCGAAGATCCTCGGGCTTCGAGCCGATCATCGCGAGTAGGCGCTCCGCAACCACCGCACAGCCGTCGATCGCGCGGTAGGAGTTACCGATCGCCGTGGCGCGGCGCCGTACCTGCGAGCGCGGATCGAGCATCGGCGCGAGCGCGTCGCGGCAGGACTCGGCGGTGAACGCCGTGCGCTCGAGCGCGACGCCGGCTCCAGCATGCTCGACGAAGTACGCCTGCACGGGTTGGTCGAGCGACATCGGCACGACGATCTGCGGCACGCCGAAGTTGAGCGCCTCGCGGACTGAAGACGCACCGCCGTGGGTCACGAACGCCGTCACTCTGGCCAGCATCTCGAGCTGCGGCACGTACTGCACGATCAGCGGATCGCCGGGAAGACCACGGACCGCATCGTGAGCGGCTAGATCCATCACGCTCGCGACGAGCTGCGCTCCGAGCTCCGCGCACGCACTCGCGGCAGCGCGCACGATCTCCGGATTCCAATAGAAGCCGGTCCCCATCGCCAGATACACGATCGGGCAATCGGTTCGCAGTCGCTCCCACGCGAGCTCGACCTCGTCACCGCGTGGTTTCGTCGGAAGCATCGGACCCGCCGCGATCGTATGCGTGGGCCAATCGGCCGGCTCGCCGACGAGCTCGGTGGTCGTCGCGACAACGTTCAGCGCCGGCGACACGCACTCGAACAGACGAACCTCGGGCCGCATACCGTGGCGGTCGAAGAAAGCTCGCCGCTCCTCCTCGAGCTGACTCGCCATTCGTCGCATCGGGTAGTCGAGCGAGCGCGGCTGCACGAGCCAGAGTCCCGAGGACACCGTCGCCCACGGAATCTGCTCGAGCTGGGTCGCAACGACGTGATGGTAGAGGTTGCCGTCGAGAGCGACCACATCGGGCCGAAACGTGCGCAGGACACCGCGCACGGACTCGATCTGATCGAGGAACGGTCCGAGGAACATCTTGCGAAGCTGCCCGAGCTCCGCGTGTTCATCGCCGACCATCCGCATGCGCGCTTCGCCGGTGATCCGCGACATCGCAGGTGGATCCGGCAGCTCGAACACTTCCACGCCGAGCTGGGCCAGCCGAGGATCGGGCCGGCGAGTGCATAACCACCCGACGTGATGCCCGAGCCCGAGTAGATGTTGAGCGAGAGCGACGCGCGCGTTGATGTGGCTAGGCGCGGTCATGGTCATCATCAAGACGCGAGCCATGGTCAACAGTAAACCCGGGTGATTCGAAATACGAGCGGCCCGTCGTTCACAGCGCGCCCCTCTCAAGCTCGTCGGCGACGAACTGACATGCTCGCACCGTGAACGCCATCATCGTGAGCGTCGGGTTCTGACATCCTCCGGACACCCAGGATGCGCCGTCGACGACGACGACGTTCGGACAGTCCCACACTTGGTTGAATCGGTTCAGCACGGACGTCTTGCGGTCCTCGCCCATCCGAGCGCCCCCGATCTCGTGGATCAACCAACCAGGATTCGCGAGCGATCCAACCTCCGTCGTGACCGCGAAGCCGGCTTCGGCAAACATCTCTCGTGCGCAGTCGAGCGCATCGGCCGCCATGTGCCTATCGTTGTCCGAGTGCACGCAGTCGATGTGAGCGACCGGGATCCCCCACGCGTCGGTTGTTCCGGAATCGATCGTGATGCGATTTTCGAACACGGGAAGCTGTTCCCCATGGATCGATAACGCGATCCCCGTGTTCTCCGGCATGCCTTGGCGCTGGACCGCGCCGAACATTCCATAGCCGCGAATGAACCGCGGATGGCGGTCGCTCAGGTTGCGAAATCGAGGCACGTAGATGCTGTTGCTGCCCCCGACCGGCGGCCCGAGCTCGACGGGTACGGGCCCCGGACAGGTCCCGAAAATCCCGACCTTCGTGTGATCCATCACGTAGCGGCCGAGCAGTCCGGACGAATTTCCGATGCCCTCTGGGTGCTGCCTGCTCGCCGAATTGAAGAGGAGGCGAATCGATTCGATCGTCGAAGCGCAGAGGATAACGACCTTGCTGCGCACCTCGCGCTCTTGACCGGTTTGCGCGTCGACCAGCGCGACGCCGTTCGCCTTCGCCGTGTTGGTGTTGACGAGGATCTTGCGAACGATCGAGCTCGGCCTCAGATCCATGCGGCCGGTGTTTCGCGCGGCCGCGAGCGAGGATCCCGTGCTGCTCGCGACCGTCCATTCCGGATCGAGCTCGGTGCGAGCCTGACGGGCGACCGCGCGCCCCGGAATCACCTGGCGATCTTTCCATCGCCGCTCGACGGCTCGCTTGAACAGCTGTTCGCCGGCCGTCAACTGTGGTGTCGCGACGTACTTGCCGTCCGGCAGGTGGGGGATTCGTTCGGTGGACCCGGTGATCCCGAGGAAGGTCTCGACCCGATCGTAAAACGGTTCGAGCTCGCGGTAAGACACGGGCCAGTCCTGTCCGAACCCGTCGAGCGACGCCGCCTTGAATTCGTAGTCAGACATTCGAAACGTGACGCCGCCCCACAACAACGTTCGCCCACCCACCTGACGCGAGCGGATCCAGTCGAAGGGTCTGTCCTTCGGCGTGGTGAACGGATTCGCGATGTCGTCGACGAACAGGTGGTACGTGTCGCTATTGCACGCGGGGTGGCGCTTCTGGATCGCACGTCGCGTCTGCCACGGCTCGGCGTTCGTCGTCGGTGCGCCGAGGTCGCTCGCCCGGAGCGCCGGCCCTGCTTCCAGCACGAGTACGGTGAGCCCTCTCTCGGTCAGCTCTTTCGCCGCCCAGCCGCCTGTCGCCCCGGAGCCTACGACGATCGCGTCGTATTCCTCTTGCGTGTGGTCTGGCATTTCCGACCGTTACCGTTTCTTCCGCAGCGCGACGAGCTCGTCAGGTGCTCGCGCCACCGACTCTGGATCCTCCGGCGCCACGCCCGGCGGGCAGGCATAGCCGGCTGCCAACCAGACGCGTGCGTACGTCCCGGTTCCGGACCACGTCGCGATGTGTCGGTCGATGACAGCATCGGGAATGTAATCTGCCGTCGAGTAGTCGGCGGTCGACGGCAACTCTCGGTCGCGGCGAGGTGCACCGGGACGCATGTGATAGGGGTCGTCGCGAAGATCGAAGTCGTCGGCGGACAAGAACCCGGCGATGATGTCTCGCATCGCTCGCCGGAGCGCCGACTCTTCGGCCGCGAGCTCGCCGCTCGCGCTCAAGCTTGGATGGTGGGCCGCCAGCACCGCTTCGCGCTCTGCGACCGACAGCTGCACGAACGGCTTACCGTGCTCGGTGCTCGCCGTGATCTCGAGGTGCGTCGCGAGCGCTCGAAATCGCGGTCCATCATCGGCGTGCCGGCGGACCTGGTTCACGACGAACGCTTTGGCCCATTCCGCGTCCGCTCCCGGCGTGTCATCCGTTGGAATCAAGGTCTCGGCGAGTGCGCCGAGGATCGTCAGCTCGTTGTCGGTGAGTGGATTCGTCATGAGCTAAGACACTTGCCGCAGGTGGTTCGCCAACCGAAGCGACAGGGCCGCGATGGTCAGCGTCGGGTTGGTCGGGCCGAGGGCGTTCGGGAACACCGAACCACCGGCGACATATAGATTCTCGATGTCGTGAGATCGTAGATCGCGGTTCACGACACTTCGGTTACCGTCGGTCCCCATGCGCGTGGTGCCGAGCTGGTGGGCCATGTCATGTGTGGATTCCCCGGTGGGCGTGGCTTCGAGCGCTTCGAAGACCCGGGAGATCGTTCGCGCGCCAAGGCGTCGACCCTGCTCCTCGTACTCGGAGTAGTTGTACGTAATCTTCAGACCTGGCTGACCGAAGTAGTCGAGATTCTCCGGATCGAGCTCGATCCGATTGTCGGGCCGCGGCAGACAGTCGGTGACCACAACGGCTTTGATGCCGTTGCACGCGAGCTGTCTGAGCGCGTGCTTGAAGCGGGTCCCGTACAGACCTTGCGCCATCAAGCGTAGCCCGTGGATTGTCGGCGCTTGATCCGAGCCATTGATGAACATGCGAAAGCCCGCCGCTTGCCGAATGTGGTCGCCCTCTTCGAACTGGCGGCTGACGGTCGTATAGGCGCTCCTCGCCGCCATCACGTTCGTCTTGAGCTGTGCCGTGAAGTCGTGAACCGGATGGCCCATGTAGTGGCGGCCGACCGTCTCGCTGCGGTTTGCGAGCCCGTGAGGATGGCCGTCCTGCGCCGACAGCAACAGCAGCCGCGCATTACCAACCGCATTGCCGGCAAGCACGAACGTGTCCGCAACCACCGTGCGGCGGCTGCGGTCGGGTAGGTAACATAGGAGCTCTGCGATCCGGCCGTTGTCACCCAGCACGAGCTTTGCGGCCGTGGTGTCGGTCAACAACATGACGTTCGGATCGGAGGTCGCCCGCTGAATGTGGACGTCGCTCTTGTAACGCGCGGTCGTCGGACACGAGTTGCATTTGGCGACGTTGCAATAGCGACACGCTTCGCGGCCCCGATAGGGCACCGACGTCTTGGCGGTGGGGATCGCTTCGCACGAGAACCCAAGTCTCGTGCACGCCGTCGCAAAGAGCTGACCCGCATGATCGCGGTGCATCGCCGGCAGCGGATAGCCTCGCGAACGCCATGGGGCCTGACGCGGCTCGGGCGCTTCACCATTGACGCCGAGCTCGTCCTCCGCGTCGCAATAGAAGGGTTCGAGCTCGTCGTAATCGAGCGGCCAGTCCTCACCGACACCATAGATCGCCTTCGTCTTGAACTGGCTCTCGAGGGCTCGTGGGCACATGCCGCCCCAGATCCGCGAATTGCCACCGACCTTCTTGATCTGCCAGTACGTCCACTTCGCGCCGGTGAACAACCGGATCGGAACGTGAAGGTGGGCCTTGTCGATCGCGAGTTGCGCGGCATCACCCGCGGCGAGGTGTCGGTTCTGCTCCGCATCATCGTGCGCGCCACCGGCCTCGATGATCGCGATCCGGTTGCCGCGTCCCGCGAGCTGGCTCGCGATGATCGCGCCCGCCGGGCCCGATCCGACGATACATACGTCAACGAAAAGGCGTTCCATGTCGGGGTGGTCGACGTCGGCGACCTCACCAACTGCGTACCACCGCGAACGCTCATGTTATGCTCGCGGTCGGCGCGATGCGTGCTTGTCACCCTATTGTTACTCGCGAGCGGCTGCCAAGCTCTTGAGGAATTGAGCGCGTGCTCTTCTACAATCTGGCGTTCTTCGTGTTGTTTCCGTTCGCGATCTTCGCGGCGCGCGCTCGGATCTCGTGGCAAGTCCGAAAATGGATTCTCGTCCTGCTGAGCTACTTCGTTCTGTTTTATACGGCGTGGGAGCCGCTGTTCCTTGTTCTCGTCGTTGGCTTGACCTGCATCGACTGGACTGTCGGACGAAAGATCGCCGCAGCCCAGACCAAGAGCAGGCGGCGCGTTTACTTGATATGCAGTCTGATTGTGAATCTCGGACTGCTTGGTTACTTCAAGTACAAAGGCTTTCTGCTGGAGAACCTGTCCAGCTTGGCCCACATGATCGGGCTCGATCTCGAGACCAGCGCATCGAGAGTCGTATTGCCGATCGGGATCTCGTTCTATACGTTTCAGAGCCTCTCGTACACGATCGACGTCTATCGTGGGAGAGCCCCCTGTGATTCGCTCGTGGACTACGCGCTGTTCCTCGCGTTCTTTCCGCGCTTTGTCGCGGGCCCGATCGTTCGCGCGAGCCAGTTCCTGCCCCAGTGCGAGGCGCCACGCACGGTCGACCTCGAAACCTTCTTCTCCGGTCTGTCGCTGATCATCATCGGGATCTGTGGAAAGCTCGAGCTCGCGGACCGCATCTTGGGCCCGGTCGTGGATCGAGTGTTCGGCGCGGCGCTTGGCAACGGAGTCGGCTTCCTCAACATATGGGCCGGGCTCCTCGCCTATCCGTGCCAGATCTTCTTCGACTTCGCCGGCTACAGCATGGCGGCGATCGGGGCCGCTCGCTGCCTGGGATTCGAGCTACCCCAGAACTTCAACTTCCCATTTGCGGCGCAGAGCATCACCGAGTTCTGGAGGCGCTGGCACATCTCGCTCTCGCTGTGGATCCGAGACTATGTCTATCTCCCGCTGACGATGTGGTTCGCGAAGCAGACACGCCGACTCCCCGCCGGACCGAGCCGTAACGTCCTGCGACCCGCGGGCAGCTTCGCGGCAGTCGTGATCACGATGGGACTCATGGGGCTATGGCACGGCGCGATGTGGACGATGGTGCTGTACGGTGTCGCGCACGGTGTGATTCTCACGATCGAGGCGATCAGAGATCGTTCGCGAAGGACCAAGCAGCCCGAGGCTCGACCTCGCACGAAGGTTCACGCGATCGCGGCGACCTACGTGATCGTCTCCCTCTCACTGGTCTTGTTTCGAACGCCAAGAATCCAGGACGCACTGACCATCTGGCACAATGCGGTGAGCCCCGGAATGCTGCTCTCGCCGGATAAGCTGCTCCCTGGCCTTGTCCTGGCAGCGATCGTTTCCGGCCTGACTGTCACCGTCCACATCCTTGGCCGCAACAGCAACTTCGAGTCTCTGTGGTCGCGATGCCATCCATTCGTGAGGGGCGTGGTGCTCGGCTTGATGTTGTTTTTCCTCTCCATCTACCACGGCGGGGGCAGTGAGTTCATCTACGCCGGATTCTGAGCCGGACGGGTTCGGAGCTCTCCGACCAGGAAGGGCTCGATGAGGTTTCTGGAGCAATTCGAGAGCTGTGTCGCTCGTTATCCGGACCGGCTGGCGCACGTTCATTGCGGAGGCCAGATCACGTACGGCGAGCTGGCGCGGCGTTCGGACGCGCTCGCGGCGTACCTGACGGAGGTCCTCCCGTCCGATCGCGGCCCGATCGTGGTCCACGGTCACAAGCAGAGCGAGATGCTCGTCGCATTCCTCGCGGCGCTCAAGTCGGGTCATGCCTACGTGCCCGTGGACTCCAGCCTCCCGGTTGAGCGGATCCGCCGGATCGTCGAGCGCTCCGCCGCGCGCTGCGTGGTGAGTGTCGCTCCACTGCCGAGTGGCGTCGAAGCCGAAATGATCGTGTCGCAGAACGAGCTCCACGCGATCCTCCAAGCTGCCGATGGCCGGCAACCGGCGGCTGCGGCACGCGTCGCCGCGGAGGAGAACGTGTACATCATGTACACGTCCGGAAGCACCGGAGAGCCCAAGGGCGTCCAGATCACCGGCACGTGTCTGTCGAGCTTCGTCGAATGGGCGACCACGCTCGCACCGTTTCCGGACGCGACCCGGTTCCTCAACCAAGCACCGTTCTCGTTCGATCTGTCGGTGATGGATCTCTATCTGTCTCTGACCACCGGCGGCACGCTGTTCAGCGTCGACAAAGAGCTGAGCTCGAACCCGAGCGCTCTGCTCGAGATGCTGCAGCGCTGGAAGATCGAGGTCTGGGTCTCGACGCCGTCCTTCGCGGAGCTGTGCCTGAAGATGTCGCGGTTCGGGGCGAGCGTCGGCCCGATCTCGACCTTCTTGTTTTGCGGCGAGGTACTGGTCCCCGAATGCGCGCGCGAGTTGCTCAAGCGGTTTCCCGGATCACGCGTCATCAACATGTATGGTCCGACGGAGGCCACCGTCGCAGTCTCAGCGGTGGACATCGACGAGAGCGTTCTGTCGCGACCAGGTCCGCTTCCGCTGGGGACCGTCAAGCCCGACTGCCGGCTCGAGATTGGCGATGGAGCCGGACAACGTGTGACGGAAGGCGAGAGGGGCGAGGTGATCATCGTCGGCCCGAGCGTCAGTCCCGGCTATTACCGCGACCCGGACCGCACCCAGAAGGCGTTCTTCGAGATGCCAGAAGGACGCGCCTATCGCACCGGTGACGCAGGCAGTCTGGTGAATGGGACGCTCTACTACTCGGGTCGGATCGATCTCCAGATCAAGCTTCGTGGCCATCGCATCGAGCTCGAAGACATCGAGGCCAACCTCCACGCACTCCCCTACTTGACGAAGGCGGTCGTGTTGCCGGTCCTGAAGGAGGGGCGCTGCGACTCGCTCGTCGCGGTGGTGTGCACCGACACGATTCGCGACGAGAACACGATCAAGTCGGACCTCGCGGCGCGCGTGCCGGCGTATATGGTGCCGCGCTACATCGTGTTCCGGGAGGACTTCCCGCTCAGTGGAAACGGCAAGGTCGACCGTAAACGACTACGAGCGTTGCTCGACGAGGCCGTCGGCGTCGATACGTGATGCGGCGTTTCGCCAGATCGACAACATGTCGGCGACCCCATCGATCGGTGCCGTGAGCGCCCGCTCGACGGCGTGCGCAGCCAGCTCGTCCTGTTCGGCGCGTCGAGCGCGTCGAGTATGCGTCAGTGTTGGCCGGTCAGCACGGATTCCAAGATCAGCTCGAGTCGTCGAGTGAACTCGGGAGCCATCGCTAACTCGATGTGCGACTCGTCGGGCTGAGAGAACGCTTGGAGCGATGGATAATCGGCGAAGTGGATCCCGGTGCCCC
>JAQBQF010000352.1 GCA_028287115.1 Myxococcales bacterium | reverse complement strand
GATGCTGTCGATCTGCAGCTCCACCGGCGAAGCATAGAGCAGATGCAGGCCCTTCTTCTTTGCATCTTCGAAGCTCCAGCCAAGGCTCTCGATGCTACGCGCGAGCTGCGTCGGGTTCTCCTGAAAGTTGACGTAGAGGCCTGACTCGCCGCGCTTCAGGCCCTCGAGGATAAACTGCAGTGCCAGTGTGGTCTTGCCCGCCCCCGTCGGCCCCTCGACCAACGTGGCACCTGCGGCCCATACCCCGCCCTGCATGATCTTGTCGAGGCCCTCAACACCCGTGGAGAGGCGTTCGTTGTTGGCTGTATAGCGTAGCGGGATATCTGGACTCGTCAGCCGGGGGAAAACGTGCAGGCCGTCCTCGGTGATCCGGAATGCATGCAGGCCTTCTTGGTAGTTGCTGCCGCGCAACTTGAGCACACGCAGATAACGCTCGTCCCGCGTGCCCTGCTTCTTGCGAGCAAGCTCCACCATTGCGTCGGCTACGGCGAACTCGGGGAACTTCGGGATCTGGTCCTCGCTGTACTCGCCCAGGAAGAAGGCGGTGACCTCGTAGGCCGTCAGCAGCCCGGAGACCTCGTAGAGCATCTGGCGCATCTCCGGCAACGAGGTGCTGAGATCGTGGATCGCCTTGAACGAGTCGATGACGATAATCTTCGGGGACATCGTCTTGATGATCTCCCGTAGCTTCGGCACGACGGCGCTGATCCCGTTCTTCGCGAGATCCTCGCCGATCGACTCGTACCGGATCGCCCCCGACATCAGCTTCTCGTCGTCATAGAAGCTGAACTGCTGGAGATATCGCACCACCTTCTCGAGCGGCTCGGACAGGGTGGTCAAGTACAGGATGGGTCGACCGTCGGCGGAGCCGTTGGCGAAGATCAATGCCTCGGCGAGAATCGTCTTGCCGCTGCCGGGCTCTCCCATCAGCATGTTGATCGAGTTCGACGGGAAACCTCCTCCGAGGATCGCGTCCAGCTGCACGCTGCCGCTCGTGATCCGTCCCAAGGGAGTCGGTTTGAACATACCGGTGTCACTGGTTTTGGTCATCGTCTCTCCTGAGCGTTGGCGGGGTCGCGCGACTGCACGAGCGTGTCGATCACGCCTAGGAGCCGTTCTTTGGCGAGCGGCTTCATGAGAAAAGCGTCGGCGCCGGCCTCCTTCGCACGCGCGTTTGTTGCGAGGACGCTGAACACCAGGATCGGGATATTCTTTGTGACCGGGTTCGACTTCAGCTGACGACAAAGTGCCAGCCCATCGATCTTGCCGAGAAGCACCTCGGTGACGATCACGTCAGGCTGGAGGCTAATCGCCAGCTCCAGCGCGACCTGGCCATCGATCGCGGTGTTCACCGTGTAACCTGCCTGCTCGAAAAAGTGCGTCTCGAGCTCGCGAACGTGTAGATCGCGCTCGACGATCAACACCTGTAGTGGCCCGACGGTCACGCGGCATTCTAGCCCGAATGCCTGCACCGTTGAATCGACGACCATGAAATCCGCTCGGACCCGCGATTGCCATTACACCTTGGCGGCTTGGTCTCAGGAATCGCCGGATAGAGAGCGATCGTGTTCAACATTTTTCTACATGATCGCGCTGGGTGAGATCCACCTTGCTCGCCGCGCTGAGATAGCCGGGCGAACTCCTCCGACTCCGAGTGATCCGTTTTGACTGTTCCGGAAGTCAGTTGATCTGCTCGGCCTCCTCGCATTCCTTCGCAATCGATGCGCTCGCTCGCCCGGTAGTCCTGCGGAGCTATTTCGCGTTCCCTCGTCACGAAACGTCAGAAGCTCACGGCGACGTGGCGTTAGTTCGCAGGTTCCAGAGCGAGTCGTCGTGCGTGATCGAAGGCTTCGCGGATGAGCGAAACGAGGCCACTGAGTTTCGCGGGCTTTGCAAGAAAGGCGAAGGCACCAGACGCCGCAGCTGCCTCCGAGTTCTTGGACGTATTGAGGCCGCTAAGGACGATCGCGACGACGAGGGGATACGCGCTCCTTGATACCGCCAGATCCCGCGGCTGTTGTAGGGCGGCGAATGCCACCAGATCGTTAGCGCCTCAACGACCCCAGCAAGTTCAAAGTCCCTTCGGAGCTTGAGGGTGCCGTTCACAGCAACCACACGAGCGTCCGGCTCTGTATCGATGGTTCGGGATCCGTCACACGTGCTGACGTCGTGGAGTCCAGCCTCATCGCCGCCTACGACCAGCAGATCCTCGGCAACGTCCGGACGTGGCGCTACCAGCCGTACGTGCTCGACGGCGCTGCCACCCCGGTATGCACGACCGTCCGTATCAAGTTCGGTTCGGCACCGATGATATACGGCAGCCCGCCCTCAACTGGCCGGTGACTAAACGGTGACTAGCCGCTTCTCGAATCCGCTAACTATCGTGGAGGTTTGGGGGATCGAACCCCAGACCCTCGGCTTGCAAAGCCGATGCTCTCCCACTGAGCTAAACCCCCGAGGGAACGCGTACGTAGCGCGGCCCTTCCCTCGCTGTCAAGAACGCGGACCCCATCACGCGCGGCCGGGTACCCTGGCTGAGCCGAGCTTGCCGCTGGGGCCGGCTCTCTAGCCGCCTGCGTGACGGTAGAGCCGCAGCACCTCCGCGGCGGATAATGCGCGGTCGTAGACGCGTGTCTGATCGAGCGAGCCGACGAGCAGGTTCGCCTGATTCGCAGAAGCGCCGAGATAGGCGCAGTAGTTTGTTTGGTTCGTCGACGTGCCGATCGCATTCGAGTTCGGGGTCAGCGCGCCGGTCTGTTCGATGCCATCGAGGTAGACGACGACCGTTTGCCCCGTGGCGTCGAACACGCCTGTGACGTAGTACCAGACGCCTGTCGTGATCGGCGTCGAGCCGCAGCGCGTGACGCGCGTCGTATTTGTCGGCGTGATCGTGAATCCGACGGTTGTTGCACCGCATCCGTTGGTGGCGCCAAGGCCCCAGCCACCCTGCGTCCCGCCGGTCGTCCCCTGCATGATCGCGACGTTTCCGAGCGTGTACCCATTCCAGTCCTCGAAGGTGTCGAACTTGGCCCACGTGCTCGCCGTGATGCTGCCGGTGAGGACCGGAGCCGCCGAGCAGTTCGGGGCCGCCGACGGAAACAGCACGAAGCTCTGATACGGAATTCCGTCGAAGCGGAGCGCGCCGGCGATCTTGCCGCCGGCAGGATCCCACACGACATGTCCAACACCGAACACGAATCCATCGAGGCCGTTCCCCGAGGAATCTGGAACGTTGCGACCGGAGGTCTCATCCAGCTCGAACCGAAACCGCAGTCCGGCGACGACGTCATCATCGGTCGGATCGAACCCCACCCGACCACATCCCACACTCGCGATCACGAGCATGGTGGCCGTTCCCCGCATGGGGCCACTTTACGTCAGACGTACACCGGCGTGGTTCATCGATGGCCCAACAATGCGCCCGCACGGTGTTACCGTGATGTCATGCGGATCGGTACGCTCGCGGCGTTTGCGGTATCGACGGCATGCGGCAGCAGCGGCTCGGTGACCGACGGCAATGGCGCCGGCAGCGCGGATGCCCCGGCGGCCGGCGAGCACACGCTCTCGGACGATCATCCCGGCGATATCGGGCTCGGAGCCGACCCCGCTGTTGTTTGGTTCGAGGATTTCGAAGAGGCCTCGGTCGCGGCAGTCACCGCTCGTTACAATGACTCCGCGGGCGCCACGCGCATGCAGCTCGTTCCCGATCACGTCGGCGGACAGGCCGCGCTCGCACTGACCGCAGGCGGCGCCGTTTCGGCGGTCCATGTCTACAAGCAGCTGCCGAATCACGACGAGCTCTACGTGCGTTGGTACGTCAAATACCAAGCCGGCGTGCTGTGGCATCACTCCGGCGTGTGGTTCGGCGGGTACAACCCATCGACGATGTTTCCGAATCCGCAGGCCGGGCTTCGGCCCAATGGCGGCGATCGATTCTCGATCTCGGTCGAGCCCGTGTACAACGTCGGCGCCGCGAGCCCGCGATTCGATTTCTACAACTACTGGATGACGATGCATTCGTGGATGCCCGCGCCGATCACCGACGACGGCACCGCGTACTACGGCAACGCACTCGTGCATCGCGACGACTTCACGATCGATGAAGGCCAGTGGGTGTGCCTCGAAGTTCATGCGCGCTTGAACCCGAGCCCGGCGTCGGGTGCGGGCGCGGTGCTCGAAGTCTGGAAGAACGACGTGCAGGTCGCGCGATTCGATGACGCGGCCCCACTCGGCTACTGGATCCGCGACAAGTTCTGCACGATGGCCGGCAGCGCGAGCGAGTGCACGAGCTATCCCGCGCCTTTTGATACGAAGCTCGATCTGCAGTTTCGCTCGAACATCGCACTCGCGCTCGATGCGTTCTGGCCGCAGAACTACATCACCGATCCGACGATGGGCACGCTGACGTTCGATCAGATGGTCGTCGCGACCGCGCGCGTCGGCTGTATCCGCTAAGTGGCGACCAGCGCTTGTCGCTGCTCGCGCGGTGACAGCACCTCGCGCCACCACGGCGTCGGCCCCTCGACGTGCTCGGGCTCGAACGCCGAACCGAGCTTGGGCGTCACGATGCGTGCGGATTGCTGCGAAGCGAGCGTGACGAGCTGCTCGCCCGGCTCGTTCCACGCATGGAAGCCGAGCGAGAACGTGCCCCAGTGCACGGGCAGTAACGTGCCGCCGCCGAGCATGCGGAAGGCTTCGAGGGCGTTTTCGGGCCCGAGGTGAATCGAGCCCCAGCTCGGATGGAACGCACCGATCTCGAGCATCACGAGATCGAACGGACCGAGCTTGCGGCCGATGTCGACGAACTCCTTCGTCAGGCCGGTGTCGCCGGAGAAGAACACTTTACGGCGCTCGGACTGGATCACCCACGAGGCCCACAGCGTCTTGTTGCGGCCGGTGAGAGTGCGGCCGGAGAAATGTTGCGAGGGCGTCGCGGTGAAGTGCACGCCGCCGACGTCCGCGGCTTCGTACCAGTCGAGCTCGGTGATCCGATCGGGCGAGAATCCGTATTTCTCGAGATGAGCGCCGACGCCGAGCGCCGTGACGACGGGGACGCCGGTCTTCGCGAGCGCGAGCATCGTGGGGCGGCACAGATGATCGAGGTGATCGTGGGAGAGCAGCACGACATCGATCGGCGGCAGCTCCGCGAGCTCGGCCGGGACCGGATGAAACCGGCGCGGACCGATGAACCCGATCGGTGACACGCGCTTGCCGAAGATCGGATCGGTCAGGATGCGGCGGCCGTCCATCTCGAGGAGCACGGTCGAGTGACCGAGCCAGGTCGCGCGAAAGCCGGTCGAGGGACGCTGTGCCCACAGCGCGTGGGGACGCTCGAGCGGTAACGGCGCGGGCGGACGGCGCTGCTGACCGCCGAACAGGAGCTCGCCGAACATCGGCAGCATCCCGCCCTTCACGCCATCGCGCGCACCCGTGGTGTTGTGAAACGTGCCGTCGCGGAACTGTTTCGACGCGAGCACGCGCTCGTGCCGGAGTCCGGCGCTGTGCCGGTTCGCGGGTGCATCGGGTGCCGGGGCGTCATCGCTGGTCGGGTCCTGCATCTGGCTTCCTTGCGCGTTTGTCGTACAGGTGTTAAGCATATTGTACGACTGTTTAAACGCAAGCTCGTCATGCTTCACCTCCTTCGCAAGGTGTGCGCGCGCAAGTCTTCGGCCGATGACTCGGTGAACGAGCAGCGCATCCTCAAGCACGCTCTCGACAGCTTCGCGACGCAGGGCTATGCCGCGAGCGGGTTGCGGGCGATCGCCAAGGACGCCGACGTCACGGCGCCGATGGTCAACTACTACTTCAAGACCAAGGAGAGCTTGTATCAGCGCGTCGGTGCGATGGTGCTCGATGCGGTCGCGTCGACGATCGCCGAGGCCTGGCCGACCGAAGGTGGGCTCGAGGACATCCTCCGTACGAACCTCGAGGCGCATCTTCGCTTCACCGCCGAGTTCCCCGAAGCGATCGCGTTCCTGTTCGGACTGCTGTACGGGCCCTCCGGAGGCGCGCCGCTGATCGATTTCTCGAAGTACGAGGAGGTCGAGGAGCGCGTGCGGAAGGCATTCGAACGTGCGACCCGCACGGGCGAGCTCGCGTTACTCGAGGGCGTCACGCGGCAGGATGCCGTCGAGCTCTATCAAGCGTTCGTGCTCAGCATGGTGAGTCACGCGTTCAAGGCGCGCCGGTTCGGCAAGCCCGCACTCGATCCACGCGCGGCGGTTCGGCGGCTCGGCATGGTGCTCGCCGGCATTGGCACGCTTCGCGTGGAAGCGAAACGCAGCGTCGCGCGCTGAGCCTCATGGCGCGATGGTATGGATCACCGTGAACACGGCCATCTCGCCGGGGATGCACTGCGCGCTCGTGATCGTCGTGTCTCCGGTGGTCGTGTGGAACACGATCTTGTCGGCGATGTCGGCTGCACAAGGGCCGGCGGGCGCGCCTAGACCGTGCAGCGACTCTTCAAGCGATGACAGTGCACTCGCGCTCGGCGTCGCCGATCCGGGTTGGAACTTGTAGACGCCGCCGAGCGTCGCGCTCGTGCAGACCTGCCACGACAACTGTCCGGTCGCGACGACGAGCGTGTAGGTCTCGTCCATCGGCGCGCACGTCGATCCCGCGGCGGGCGTCGGCGCGAAGCCACCTCGCCGCGCCATCACGACGGTCTGGGTATCCGATGTGAACGGATCGCTCGTCTGTGTGGCACACCCTGCCGCCGCGATGAATCCGACGATCGAGAACAGCCTCATGCGCGGTCGTTACAGCAAGATGGCTGCCATCGAGCACACCAAGCAGACTCGCGGGTTAGCGCACTGAACGGCAGATAGCATCGCAAACCGACCAAGGAGGGCCTCAAAACTCTGAGGCTCGTCGTGAACGCTTGCTGCGTCAGGTCTTCGGAGGCTGGGCTTCGTCGAGGACGATGTCTTCGAGGTCTTCCTGTGGCCGCTCGAGCTTGCGCTCGTCGTGCTTCTTCGGGAACAGCGGCGGCGGATACATCGCGCGCGCTTTCGCCGAGGCCTGGCCCCAGATCAGGAACATGATCGACCACACGGTCGGCATCCAGAAGCAGATCTCCGGATAGTGCATCGCGAAGCCGCAGACGTATCCGATCGCCACGAGGGTGAGGAGGCCGGCACTGACGAGCTTGTTCTTCGTCATCCCGACCTTCGGGATCGGAAGGCGCGATGCCATCAGGTAGCCGCCGATCGCGAGCGGGATCGGGAAGTACTTCCACACCCACAGCGGCGTGTGAAGCTGATCGCCGAACAGCTTCGCGCCGCCGAACGGCTCGCTGGTCGGATCATACTTGAGCAGCAGCAGCATCCAGATCGCGACGAGACCGCCGGTGAGCGTCGTCGGGAAGCCGAAGAACATCTTCGTGGGGATCTGATCGTCCGACAGCACGTTGTAGCGCGCGAGCCGGAACACCGCGCACAACATGTAGCCGCCGCACACGACGAACAGCAGCGTGTGCGCGGTGCCATCGTGGTACGGAAGGTCCGGTCGACCCGACAGATAGGTCAGCACGAGAAACGCCGGCGCGACGCCGAAGTTCAGGAAGTCCGCGAACGAGTCGAGCTGCATGCCGAGCTCGCTCGTCGCTTTGAGCGCGCGCGCAACGAGGCCGTCGATCCGGTCGGTGAGCACGGCGTAGATGATCAGCCAGGCCGCGAGGGCTGGATTTCCGACGTGCGCCGACCACAGCGACACGAGGCCGAAGATCATCGACGACAGCGTGATCAGATTCGGAGCGAGGTAACGCAGGACGCGACTGACGGACATGTCACCCCTTGCGTTTCTGAAGTTCCATGAGCCGACCGAACAGGCGCGGCCCCAGACTATCGGTCATCAGACCTTCTACGATCCGCGCGATCTCCGCCTGCGGATCGCCCTCGCGATAAACGAACCGGATTGCCATGCCCTCGTCGGGATCGCCGTCGTTATCGACATCGATTCCTGAGACGATGCGCTGGACCTCACCATGAATCGTCAGCGGATCGGCGCGACCCGGGACAAACAGCTTGAACAGGAATTCCGTGCCTATTGGTAACGGTCTTCGTGTCTTGATGAACGTGCCACCGCGCGAGATGTTCTTGGTGTAGTCGGCGAAGAACGTGTTGAGCCGCTTGTATTCAACCTTGAGCTCGATCGGACGCCGAGATTCGGCGCGCCGTTCTTCGAGCTCGTCATCGGCCACGGCTCACTCTACCAGGATTGGGTGATGAGCGAAGGGTTCGGGCGCGCTGCGATCCGGCGAATGATGCGGACCGCAAGGCTCTGGATCTGGCTGGGGCTCGCGGTCGTGTTCGGCCTGGTGCTCGGCCTGTTTCCGCTGTTCGGGACGCTCGGCTACGAGCTCGCGCTCGCGGCGGCCGTGTTCTCGGCGATCTGTGGGCTCGATCTGGGCGCGGCGCTGGCGCGTCATGTCATGTGGACGCCCCCCGGGGTCGTACGAAACGGGTATCCCGCCCGCGCGCTCGCGGCGACCACGCTGACCGCAAGCGGGCTCGCCGTCGCGATCTCGATCGTGCCGGCGGTGATCTGCGCCGTGCGAGGGATCTGGATTCCGACCTGCGACTGGGCATTTGGCCTCGTTTCGTACCTGGCGATGCCGCTCGCGACCGCGGCGTTGGCCGGCGCGCTCGGGCATGCGATCGGGGTCGCGGCCGGCGTGCGCGAGCGATCGTTATTGCGTCCTCACCGAAGCACCGTGCTCGCGCTGTTGCCGCTGCTGGTGCTCGCGCTCGCCGGGCTGTGGCGATTCTACGCGGCGCCGCCGGTCTTCATCTACAACCCGATCATCGGGTACTTCCCCGGCAACCTGTACGACGAGAACGTCACGCTCGGGATGCCGATCGTGTGGTCGCGCCTCGAGCAGCTGTTGTGGCTCGTGACGATCGTTTCGGTGGTCGCGAGCCGACTCGACGTTCCGAAGTTTCGCGCTGTGTTGCACGCGCCCCGCCCTGCAGCGCCGCGGGGCCTGGCCCTCGCGCTCGCGATCGTCTGCTTCTCCGCCGCGACGTTCATGCATGTTCACGGCGGCACCCTCGGATACGCGGTCGACGCGAGCGATATCGAAGAAGTCCTCGACGGTCGCATCGAGACTGCTCACTTCGTGATCCACTACGCGCGGACGCCGGAGATCGAAAAAGACATCGCGCTGATCGCCGCCGATCACGAGTTCCGGTACGCGCAGGCGGTCGCGCAGCTCGGCGCGGCGCCACCGGGCAAGCTGACCTCGTTCTACTTCGGCGATCACCTGCAGAAGGGGCGCTGGATGGGCGCGCGCGACGTCGAGATGGCCAAGCCTTGGCGCCGCGAGATCTACCTCGATCATCGCGCGTATCCGCATCCGTCGTTGCGTCACGAGATCGCGCACGCGGTCGCGAGCGAGTTCGGCGATCCGATCTTCGGTGTCGCGTCGCGCCGGATCCTCGGCGTCCCCATGCTCGTCAGTCCGGGCCTGATCGAAGGGCTCGCCGTCGCCGTCGACTGGCCGGCGGGTTACGAACGGTTGACGCCGCACGAGTCGGTGCGTGCGATGCAGGTGATGGGGCTGACGCCGACGATCAGCGAGCTGTTGTCGCTTCGATTTCTCGCCGTGTCGTCGGCGCGCAGCTACGTCACCGCGGGCTCGTTCTTGCGCTACCTGCTCGATACCTACGGTGCGGCGAAGCTGCGGGCGCTCTACCACAGCGGTGGCGAGTTCGACGAAGCCTACGGCAAGTCGGTCACCGAGCTCGAGAACGAATGGCGAACGATGATCGGCAAGATCGAGCTTCCCGCCGACATCATCGAAGGCACGCGCGAGCGGTTCCGCGGCGGCAGCGTGTTCGCGCGGCCCTGCCCTCACGCGATCGCGGCTCGTCGCGAGCAGGCGGCGTTCGCGAATTCGCAAGGTGATCACGCGCACGCCGTCGCGCTGATGCGCGAGGTGTGCGGCGACGCGCCCGAGGAGCCGAGTCACCGGCTAAGGCTCGTCGATTATCTCGCGTCCGGAACCACCGCCGAGAAAACCGAAGCGATGGCGATCTTGAAGACGGTCTCTGATGACTCGCAGACGACCTCGTCGCTACGCGCCGATGCGCTCGATCGGCTCGGGCGAATCGCCGCCACGCGTGGCGATCTGAAGCTCGCGATCGAGCTCGTGGAAAAGGCGCGCACGATGCCGATCGATCCTTCGCAGCATCGCCAGTACGACGCCGAGTCCCTCGCCTTGCACGACGAAGGTCCGGACGGCGCGGCGCTGCGCGGCTACTTCTTCGGTAGTAACGGCCTGATCGATCAGAAGCAGTGGGCGATGCTCGCGATCCTGGCGGCACCGGGCGACGGCTTCGGCCATTACCTCCTCGGCCTCCAGCACATCTCGACCGACAACTGGAAGGAAGCCGCCGAAGAGCTCGACACCGCGCTCGGCTTCGGCCTACCGGGCTCGCTGTTCACGAAGAACGCGGCGCGCAAGCTCGTGTTCGCCGCCTACCGAGCCAAGGACGGAGGCCGCATGCATCGCGCGATCGACACGCTGCGCGGTCCGGGCATGGCGGAGACCGATCGACTACTCGCCGACGACTGGGCTCAGCGGCTGACGTTCGACGCCACCGGCCACTTATAGAACGGCTTACATGCCGGACAGGAACAGCCAGCGCTTGCCGTCCCATTCGAGGACGAGCTGGTTCTGATCGCGCTTGTCGGGGCGCTTCGATTTTCCGAATGCATCCGCGATCGTAAAGCTCGCATCGATCATCACGTCGACCTGCGCGTGGCAGCCGGGCTTCAGCTCGGTGCACTGCTGGTGGACGTTCATGTAACGCACCGAATAGCGGATGTCGCTGGCGCGCTGGAGGCGTGTCAGCAAGACATTGCGAAGGCCCTCGTAGCCGTAGTCGTCGCTGCCCGACGGCGTTCCGGAGTCTTCCCAATATTGCTTGGCGGCCATCAGCATCAGCGCGTCGGCATCACCGCGCTCGACGGCGAGGCGATATTCCTCGACGGCGTCGAGCACGCTCTTGTTGGAGTCCGAGAAGGGGATCGACGTACCGGTCACGAACGTCGCGTGGCTGGCACAAGCCGCGATCGAGAGCGCGAGGAGGAGAACGGACAACCTAGTCATGGAATCGCATTGCGGATCATTGCAGAACCCGCGCCACCGCGCGCGAAACTACACCGCCGACGTAAGTTGGCCAAGCGACGGGCCTCTCCAAGCTTCGCAGCGCGCCAGAAAGGCACGGAAGTCCTTGTCGGGGTTCGGTACTCTTGCCAAATAGACATCGGTGATGCGCGTGATCGTAAACCGCGCCGCCGCCGCGCGAATTTCGATCGGGAGCGCACCGCGATCGGCGTCGGTCAGCGCGCGCACGGTCTGATAGCCAGCGACCAGCGCGTGTGCGAGATCGACGCGCGGCGCACCGTCCCAACACCAGTCGTTGATGCAGACCCCGAGGTCGTAAACCAGGCTGCCACCCGAGGCTTGCTCGAAGTCGAGGATCGCGCTGATCTCGCCCGCGTCCCATAGGACATTGTCGCGGAAGAGATCGCCGTGGATGATGCCGTGTGTGGCGCGGCGTCGCAGGTGCGTCGCATCGGCGATCTTGCCGAGCTCCTCGCCGAGGATCCGGATCGCATCGGTGAGCCCGCGATCGTCGTTGCGCTCGAAGCGCGCATACCTCGCCACGAGATGATCGTGATCGTAGATGCTGCCGCGCCGCCATCCCGCCGGCAGCGAGAGCCCGACATGGTGCAGCTGCGCGAGCGCCGCGCCGAACTTGGTCGCGAGCTCGGGCGTGATGGCTTCGGGCGCGAGGTGCGATCCGTCGCGCCACGGAAATACGCTGACCCACTTCCGGCTCGTGCCTTGGGCGAGTGGCGCGTACGGTTTTTGATCGAGCGCGGGGAGCGGCGGTGGCGTGATCACGCCGCCCTGTGCCAATGCGGTGACGAGGCGCGCCTCCCACCCGACGTCGGCTTCCGACTTGCCCTCGTTGACCCGCACGAAGAACGTGGCCCGTGACGTCACGAGCTCGTAGTTCGAGTTGATCGTGCCCGCGGCGATCGCCCGAAATCCGCGAACGTCGCCAAGCCCGAACGCCGCCGCGATGCCGATCAGATCGGCTTCGGCAAGAACGGTGAACACGCCCACGACCGAAACCTAACAGAGATGATGTTACTTTCGCAGTGGTGGACCCGGCCGAGCGTGCGCGATTGGTGGAGCGCAACCTCGATGTCGCGCGCAAAGCGGCGGCGATGGTGTTTCCGCGGGTCCGCGAGCATGTCGAGTTCGACGAGCTCGTCGCCCTCGCGAACGTCGGGCTCGCGGAAGCGGCGCAGCGCTACGAACCCGACCGAGGTGCTTCATTCGCGACGTTTGCTTGGTATCGCGTCCAAGGCGCGATCGTCGACGGATTGAGGAGATCGACGCAGCTACCGCGTCGCGTCTGGGCAAATCTCGTGGCCCTCCGTGCCGCGAGCGACTACCTCGAGCATCGTGGCGAGCGCGACGCCGGCGCGACGCAACGAGGGAGCTCGCCACCGACGGGTGCGGCCGCGCTCGGCAATGTCAAAGACGCGATGTCCGCGATCCGGACGATGTACGTGACCTCGCTCGAAGCGATGCAAGACGCCGGGTTCGATGCACCGACCGACAGCGCGCCGCTCGACGCGCAACTCCACGCCTCGCGCCTCGCCGCGAAGCTGCGTGTTGCGCTCGCCGAATTGCCAGAGCGCGAGCGTGCGCTCGTCACGAAGCATTACTTCGAAGGTAAGAACCTGCTCGAGGCCGGCGAGGAGCTCGGTATTTCGAAGTCGTGGGCGAGCCGGCTGCACGCACAGGCCGTCGAGCGACTGCGCGCGATCGTCGACGCGCCGAGCTAATTTACGGTGGTAGCCGGACGCACATCGCGATCCGGATGGCCGGGGCGTTACACTGGGGTGTGAGTCTGCGGTGGTGGACGCTGGTGGCGTTTGGTGCGGTCGCGTGTCGCGGGAAGGCGAGCCCCGACACCGCGGCGCGCCCGCCGATCGCGCGTGCGATGGTCGCAACCGTCGCGTCGCCGCCACCGGCCGCGACTGCGTCGGCGCCACGCAACTACGGCTGCGATCCGAGCGTGCCCGCGGCCGCATGCGCGAGCTTTCGAAGCATCCTCGCGAAGCGTCGCGATCTACACTTCGTCGAAGGCGCGCCGACCAAGCTCGCGCCGTGTGCGCGCGATGCTCCCGGCCGCGTCGGCGAATGGCGGTACTCGCTGATCGCGCCGCTGTACTCGCCGATCCAAGACGAAGCGCGCGACGGCTTCCTCGCGATGTGGCGCGGCGAAGCGAACATCCGGCTCGCGATGACACCGGAGACGCACGCGATGCTGGCGACGCAGCTCGGCGCCGGGGCCTCGCAGCCGCTCGACGGACATCCGGTGCTGAGCTCGCAAGCTTGGGCGATCGTTCCGGCCGACGAGCTCGTGCCGCAATGGAGCGTCGTCGCGATCGATCACGAGCATCCTCTGGCGGCCGCCCGCGATGGTGTGCTCACCGTGGCGCTCTGCGCAGAAGGCGCCGACGTCGCTGTGCGCAACATCGATCCCGCGCAGATCACGACGCTGGCGATGACTGGGGTCACGGCGATGGCGCGGTTCACGGCAAAGCTGATGGACAAGAAGGGCACGACGTATCCGGCCCGCGATGTCGCGAGCTGGTTCGCGGGCATCGATTTCGTCCACGTCTCCAATGAAGTCTCGTTCGTTCCGGCGTGCGCCCCGAAGGGCGATCCCACGGAGCCGTTCTGTTCGAAGGACTCGTACATCGAGCTCCTCGAGGCGATTCACACGAACATCCTCGAGCTCGACGGCAGTCACCTCGCCGATTTCGGGCGCGAGACCTTCGCGCACACGCTCGACATGTACGACGCGCGCGGCTGGCAGCACTTCGGCGGCGGGCGCGACCAGCTCGACGCGACCAAGCCGTTGCTGCTCGAGCATCACGGGAACAAGATCGCGCTGATCGGCTGCAACATGCCGCACTCGACCTCGCAGACGATCCGCAACGGTCCCGATGTCGGCTACTGCGACATGCAACGTGTCGACTGGCAGATCCGCGATCTCAAGAAGCGCGGTTATGTCCCGATCGTCTCGATCCAGCACGAGGAGGTCTACAAGCACGATCCGCCCGAGGACCTCGTCGACGATTTTCGCAAGCTCGCGAGTGCCGGCGCCGCGGTCGTGTTCGGGAGCCAAGCGCACTGGGCCCATCCCTTCGAGGTGTACGCCGGGGCGTACGTGCACTACGGCGCCGGAAACTTCTTCTTCGACCAGAGCTGGGCGGAGGCGCGCGACGCGACCGCGGATCGGTTCTATTTCCACGGCAATCGGCTGCTGACCGTTGGCCATCTGTTCACGCGCCTCGAGGAAGCGGGGCGGCCGCGCCCGATGACCGAGACCGAGCGCGCCGGTTTCTTGACGACGTTGCAGGTCGCGCTCGACAAGCTGCCGAAGGCCGATCCGTGGGGCGTGCCTCGCCAGGCGCCGAGTGCCCCCGGGAACCCGGACTCGTTCTTGCTCGGCAAGGAAGCGATCCTGCTCGGTGTCGCGCTGCCCGAGGGCTTCGTCGATCAGCACTTCCCGCTCGTGATCGATCTCCATGCGAAGGCCGCCACCGCGGGTCAGTCGCTGTGCGTGACGCTACGCAAATCGCCGAAGGTCGCCGGCAAACGACTGACGACGGCGATCACGTCGTTCATGGTCGCGAAGTACGCGGTCGATCCCGCGCGCGTGACCGTGCGTTAGGCGGTCTTGCCCGCGCTCGCGAGATCCGCCGCGAGCGTGCCGTTCGCCTGGTAATGGCCGAACAGCTTGCCCCAACTCGTGCCCTGCTTCCACTGCTCGAACACCGCGCGATCGCGCAGCGGCCACCGGTAATAGTCGTGATAGGCCTCCGATCCCATCACGAACAGATTCACGAGCGGCGTGTGGAAGAACAGCTTCTGAAACCGCTTGAGCGGCCCGAACCACATCACGTCGCCGATCATCGAGGCGCCGTTATCGCCGACCGAGAATCCCCACCGTTCATCCGCGAGGTGGGTATCACCGACGACCTCGATGTTCTCGCGCTTCGCGTTTCCGAGGCCCTGCTCGTCCGCGAGTCGCATGTACTCGATCGACATCGGATCGAAGCCCATCATCTGCGCGGCGACGGCATCGATCGCGACCTGGTCGTCGGACGCGAGCATCACGTCCTTGATCACCGGCCGCATCGTGCGCGGACCGGGACCATCGCCGGCGGTCGTGCCGTCCATCACCGCAAACAGGCCGGCGTGGATCTCCTTCTGGATCGCGAGCAGATCGACGAGCGTCGCGTGGATCCACGAGTGCGTGTAGTGCCGCTTCGTGTTGAGCAGGCCGCCGAACGCGTTCTTCATCGCGCCGGTGGTCTGAGTGTAGATGTGACACTTTACGGTCGGCAGGTGGACGATGTTCGCGCCATGAAACGCGTCCGGAATCGAGATGCCTTCGGGAAAGATCTTGTCGAGAACGTTCATCTTGGCGGTCGGGCGATACATCGACCACGTCATGTCTTCGGGCTTGAAGTTGTAGCGGACGGGAATGTCGTACTTCTTGAAGATAGGCACGTAGCCGTTGAGGTCCTCGCCCTTGAAGGCGTCGGTGACGACCGTCTTGTTCTGGACGCACACGAGGTCGCTAAAGCCGCGGGCTCGCAAGCTGCGCGTCGTGCCTTCGAGCTGCCATGGCGTCGTGTTCGCGCCCGGGAACGGGAAGTGCCAGGAGATGTTGTCCTTGAGGATCGTCGGCGCGCCCGGCGTCAGCGCCTGCTCGACCCCGGCGAGATCGTGCAGCCGATCGATATCTTCGAGAATGGTGTCGGGGCGAACGCGGAGGACTGCCACCTTCGAGCGAGACATGGTGGGCGCAACCTAGCATCTCGGGACCGACCCGGGAGCTTCTCGGCTCCGGTCGAAAACTTGCGGCACCGATCTGCGGGTGTGAGTGTGCCTTTAGTGAGCGAAACGCTTTTCAGCAGTAGTTATCAGCCGGATCCGCGCAGCGCGCTCGACGTGCTCGCGTTCGTGCTGACACCCGTCGAAGCGTTCGCCTCCGTCGATGATCCCGACGAGCGCGAAGCAGTAGCCGAGCTCCTCGGTGCGGCCAAGGAAGAAGCGCTGAAGCGCTGGTTCTCGCTGCGCAACGAATCTGTAGCGAACTGACTACTCGACGTTCATCGCGGTGTAGTCGAACTCCATCGACTCGATGTACATCTCGACTTTGACCTGCTTGATCTCTTCGGACGATGCGTCGGCCTTGTCCGGCGTGACGCTGAGGACATCGCCGCCGACGAACTTGACGTGGAACAGCGGCGAGCCGTCGTTATCGTAGGTCTCGATCTGGCCGCTCGTCGTCGCCTTGGGACGTACGATTCCTGTGACCGCGCGTTCGGTCACTCGATCGAAGAACGGTTGGGCATCTGCCTCGGGCAAGTAGAACGTCAGGTTCGGGAACTCGACCGAGCTCGGCGTCTTGGTCGGCGCGCGATGACCACCCATGTGGTACTCGATGATGTTCTGCTTGATCGTGAACGAGTCGATCTTCGAGACGTTGCGACAGGCATCGGGGAGTCCGTCGAGCGTCAGCCGGAAGTTGCATGACGTCCAGAGCTTGGCGCCCTTCATGCCCTTGCCGTTTTCGAGCTTGGTGTTCGCCTTGCCCGCCTGGAACTTGATGTCCTCGACCGCGACGCTGATGTTCATGTACGCGGCGTTCTTGTCCGAGCCATCGAGCTTCGGGAAGGTCAGCTCCCGGATCATCGCGTTGTCGAACTCGCGGCGCGCGCGCTCGTTGTAATAGAAATCGCCCGCGATGATCGCGCCGGTCTTGCGAAGTGCCTCGCCTCTGAAGAACGCCTTGATCCAGTCGTAGAACGGACCAGACATCGTCATGCCGACCTGCAGCTTGATGTCCTCGAACTTCGGCTTACCGAGCTGCTTCCACCGATCGTAGTTCCCGCCCTGCTGGTACGTCATGACGTCGGCACGCACGCCGCCGCCCTCGATCGAACGAAACAGACCGATGTCGCGCTTGCCATCGAGCTCGAGCGCGAAGTGCGCGGCGGCATACGAGCGATTGGCACCGATCGTGTTCTTGGGGGGACCTGCGGCCATGCGTTAAACCCTTTTGGCAATTGTATACGGCGTAGCTAGAACGAATAGGGGCCAGCGAGGTGTGGACTCCGAGCATGCTACGGTTATCCGGCGCGAGGTCTTCCTCGGGACCCGCTCGGATCTTCGAATGCCCGATCCCATCAAACCCACCGTCGGCCCACGAGTTTCCACAGCGTTTCCACCACGTTGGGGGTTCGTCAAAGGATTGCTGACAGGCGCGGTCATCGAAGTGCCGGCCCTGGCATCGGCGGTTTGGGTGCTGGCGCGCCTCGGGATTGGTGATCCCGATGTGGGATTCATGCGGATTCTCCGCCTGACCACCGTGTTCTGCGGGATTGCAGCGGTGTTCACGGCGGCCGGCGTCGGGCGTCTGGCCGCTCACGCGTCGGTCGACACGATCGGTGGCCGCAAGCGCGCCGTCTACGTCGCCGCGCGCGCCCATGCGGCAGCGGGAGCCGGCCTCCTGTTTATCGCGGTGATTCCCCACGGGCACCTTCCGGATCGCGGCCTGATCTGGCTACCGATTCCCCTGGTCGGGCTCGCCTGCGGAGCGCTGTGCGGCGCGGTGATCGGAATGGTCTGCGGCGGTGCGGCCCCGGTCAGCATCGGAGACGTGATGGCGCTCGCGCGCAAGCCGAGTGAGGCACTCCGTCAGCTCCTCGATCCGGAAGACCTCCTCAAGATCGGTGCCGCGGTTCGCGATCGGACGACGCACCTGTTCGGCGGCATGTTCGAGCCCGCGCAGCGGCCGCCGGGCGACAAGAGCGAAGACGTGAAGAAAGCGATCGAGACGGTCTCGCTGGAGAGCCCGGCGAAGGAAGCGCCTCGAGAGTAGCCGTGATCAAGCGCGAAGCCGACGCAGCGGACGACGAGTACGCGCCGCACGATTCTCTCGCCCTCAAGATCAGCAGCCGGCCGAACGAAGTGCGGACCCTCGCGGTCGCCTTGCTGCTCTCGCTCGTCCTGTGGAACCTGCCATTCGGCGGCGTGCTGCTCTATCCGTTCAAGCTGCTCGCGACGTGGCTGCACGAGCTGTCCCACGGACTCGCGATGATCGTGACCGGTGCGGGCTTCGATCACATCGTGATCTATCGCGACACGAGCGGGCTTGCGTACGCGTCGTCGAGCGTCGAGCCGTTGGGCAGCGCCTTCATCGCCGCGGCGGGCTACATGGGGACGCCGCTGTGGGGCGCGTTGCTGCTCGTCGTGACGCCGACGCCGCGTTCGGCGCGCCGCGCGATGCTCGTGCTCGCGGTCCTCATGGTCGCGACCGGGATCCTCGTCGTCGCACCGAGCCCCGATGCCGACGAGTTCGGTGTGTGGGCGACGATCATGATGGGGCTCGTGGTCGCCGCGTGCGCGATCGTGCTGCCCGGCCGCTGGCGCGTGCTCGTCGCGCACTTCATCGCCGCGCAGGCGTGTATCAACGCGCTCCTCGACATTCGCGTGTTGCTGCGGCCTTCGCAGGTGATCAACGGCATGGTCGCCGGCGCGTCCGATGCGCACAACATGGCGATGTCGACGTTCGGCACGCACGCGAACTGGGCGGTGTGGTTCTGGGCCAGCGCGTGGCTGTTGTGGTCGCTCGTCGTGCTGTTCGTCGCGCTGCGCGTCAGTGGATCGCGGGCGTCGAGGTTCGCAGCGCTGTTCGCTCGCGCCAAGGTTTTACTTCGAGGTGGAAGTGGTCGTGATGCGCGTCGTCGTAATCGGGCGACAGCACCAGGTGAAACAGGCCCGAGCGGACCAGCTGGCACTGCAGGACCTTGAGCACCGCGCCGCCTTGGGTCAGCGGCTCGCCGATGCAATCGACATCGTCGCCGAGTCCCTGTTCGTAGTCACGATCGATGCGGAGGTCGCCGACGTCCGGTCCGGAGAACGTGTGGACGTCGATCGCGAGGCCATAGCTATGCTTCGAAGGGTGCGTCGTGCCGCGCACGTTGCGCCGCGAGTACGCCGAAGAAAATGTCGCCTTCGTGACGCCGAGGCCGCGAAAGTAGCGCCCCGCTTCATCGAGCGAGACCGCGAGGGAACAATCGATGACGAGCGGCTGATCGTCGGAGGTCAGCGCGATGCCGCCGACGGCGCCGGTGAGCTGGACGGCAACCGCGATGCCGGGCCGCGAGGCCTTCTTCCACGCGACATGCCGCGCCTCGAGCTCCGCGATGCAGTCACCGAGCGGCGCGGCTTTGTCGGCGTGTGCGGCAGACGCGACCAGCAAGATAGCAAACGCCAAACGCACGCTGCGAGCCTACCGTTACTCGACCGAGCCCAGCAACTTCGTAAAGAACGCCGGCGCAGCACGCGCGACGGTTTCGGGCACGTAGAGACTGACGAGCACGGCGCCGCTATAGGAACCGACCGAGTCGACCGCAACGTTAGGTACGGCGTGGCCTGCGATCACGACACGATAATGCTGTCGCGATCCGAGCGCGTCGGTGAGGGCGACGGTCAGCTCGGAACCTTCCCACCCGAGCGGCAGCGGCACGACATGATCGGAAGCCGTCTCGATCTGCTCGAAGTGTTGGCTCTTCGCACGCGTCGCCTCGCTCGCCATGTAGGTCGCGAGGTTCGGGGCGAGATCGCCCGGTGATCGCCAGCCCGAGACGAGGATCAACAGGTCCGGATCGTAGAGCTCGTCGGCGACCGCCGACCACGTCGCCGGCGCGGTGACCGCGATCTTGCCGACCGTGAACTGCCGCGTTGGCAACGACGACAAGCTTTCGGTGATCGACGTGTGCGCGACCATCACCGCCGCGACCAGTGACACGGCCGCAAACGCGACCGCAAAGACCCGCGCGAGGTGGATCGCGAGCTTCGTCCACCGCGCGTTCGGAGACAACGCGAGACCCGCGAGAGCACCGGCGGCGAGTCCGGCGCCGTGCGCCCATTGATCGGTGATCGGCGACACGAAGTCGATGCCTAGCTGTGCGACCGTGACGAGCGCGATCGAGCCCCACATCCCGCGATTCCAGGCGGACCGATATCGCTTGCGATGCCAGGTCAGCTCGAAGAACAGCGCACCGAGGAGCCCGAAGATCGCCCCCGATGCGCCCGCCGACATGCCGGCAGGTGATGCGAAAAAGCTCGCGGTCGAGCCCGCGAGCCCGGCGAGGCCGAAGATCGCGACCGTACGTACGGGACCGAACAGATCCTCCACGAGCCGGCCGACGAAGTAGAGCCCGACGAGGTTCAGCACCAGGTGCACGGCGCCGACGTGAATGAACACGCAGGCGACGAGTCGCCACCACTCGCCTCCGCGCACGAGCCCGCGTACGACCGCGCCCGAGCGCATCAGCACGCCGACGTCGGTCGTCGCACCGACCGCGACGATCATCGTGCCCGCGACGAGTGCGATCACGGCGATCAACGACCAGGTCGCGACGGGTCCGCGCCGCCGCCCGCGATCCGTGACCTGCGGAACCGGTGACGCTTCGACCCGCGAGATCACTTCATTCGCGACCGCACCGAGCTCGGCGGGCCGCGCACTCGCGAGACCGGCGAGCGCGCGATCGATCATCTCACGGGGCCGACCGCGCGATCGCGACCGCGCTTTCGCGTAGGCGGCTTCCGCCGCGGCGCCGTTGCCTCCACGCTCGTGCGCGACCGCGAGCCAGTACGTACGCGATCCGGGATTCATGTAGCGCGAGCGCTTCGGCTCGAGCAGCTCTTGCACCGCGGTGACGCGACCTGCGAGCGCGAGGAACATCAGCCGCCCGCGATGCAGCCAGATCGCAGCCTCGGCGCGGCCTTGGCAGACATCTTCGAGGCGCGCGAGCATCCGCGCGGCCTGATCGAGATTACCTTTGCGGCCGTAGGCGCCGAGCAACTCGACCCACACCGGAGGCGCGACGCCGAGCGCGCGCCGCAGCGCGAGCCCTGGGTTTGCGGGCGGCTCCGCGGTCGGCGGCACCGCGCCGAACAAGTTCTCCTCGGCGTGCGCGATCGCGTCGTCCCAGCGGTACGCGGCGAGATAGAGCATCGCGATCCGCTCGTCGATCGCGAGCTTCGCTTCGGCCGGCGCGCGCTGCTTCGCGACGGTGAGCGCGTCGACGGTCGGCTCGATCTTGCCGTCGCGGATCTCGCGCATCGCGCCGAGCAGCGCCTTCTCTTCGGCAACGCCCGATCCGGGCGCGAGGATATCGGCGACATCGAGCAGCCGATTGGCCGCGGTGAAGCGCTCGAGAGACGCGAGCCACCGCGCCGTCGTGCGCACGAGCGGCCCGAGCAGCAACAAGCACGTGCCACCACCGACGCCGATGGCACCGACGATGCCGAGCCCGGCGACGTCTTCGTGGCGACCGATCAGGCCAAGCGCGGCAAGCACCGCACACGCGAGCTGCATGACGCCGTACGTCGCCGAACCGTGCGGCCGCCGCGTCGTGAAGAACCAACCCCAGTACCCACCGCCGACGGCGACGGAGATCAGCGCGAGCTCGTACAACAGCCCAAGCTCGGAATCCATGACTTAGGCCGGTTGCTCGATGAACGCGCCCATCTTGCGGAACTTCTGATAGCGACGCTCGATCAGCTCCTCGGTCGGAAGATCGACAAGCTCCTTGAGATGCTTCTTGATCGCCGTGCGCAACTTCGCCGCCGTGACCGCGGCGTTGCGATGCGCGCCACCGGGCGCCTCCCCGATGATCTCGTCACACACGCCGAGCTGCACGAGATCGGGGGCGGTCAGCTTCAGCTGGGTCGCCGCCTCGGCGATCTTCGCCGGATCGCGCCACAAGATCGACGCGCAACCCTCGGGCGAGATCACCGAGTAGATCGAGTACTCGAGCATCAAGATGCGATCCGTGACGCCGAGCGCGAGCGCGCCACCGGAGCCGCCCTCACCGATCACGACCGAGATCATCGGGCACTCGAGGCTCGACATCACCTGCAGCGCCTTCGCGATCGCTTCGGCTTGGCCGCGCTCTTCGGCGCCGAGGCCAGGATAGGCGCCCGGCGTATCGATGAAGCAGATGATCGGACGCTTGAACCGCGACGCGAGCCGCATCAGGCGAGTCGCCTTGCGATAGCCCTCGGGGCGCGCCATCCCGAAGTTGCGGTGCATGTTGTCCTTGGTGTTGCGGCCCTTCTGATGGCCGATCACGAGGACTTCCCATTCGTCGAACTGCGCCATGCCGCCGACGATCGCCGGATCGTCGTGAAAGCTGCGGTCGCCATGGAGCTCGACGAAGTCGTCCATCAGCAGGCCGATGTAGTCGTTCATGTACGGCCGGCCCGGGTGACGCGCGAGCTGGACCTTCTGTTGCGCCGACAGCTCGGCGAACACTTCCTTCTGGAGCTTGCGCGCCTTCTGCTCGAGCTTGCGAATCTCGGACGTGAAGTCGACGGACTCGGTCGACAGACCACGGAGCTCGCTGATCTTGCGTTCGAGATCGATGATCGGCCGCTCGAACTCGAGGATCATGCGGTCGGAGATCGGAGGCGGTTCTGTCGTCGACACGCTAGGGTCCTGCTAGGTACCGCTCCAGTTCCGTCAGGTCAACGGCGCTGGGAGCGGGGTACCAGGTGATCGTTGGATCGCTGCGGTACCACGAGAGCTGGCGCCGTGCGTAATGCCTTGAATTTCTTTTGATCAGCTCGATCGTTCGCACCCGATCCACCTGCCCTTCCGCGAGGGCGTGAATCTCGGCATAGCCGATCGCCTGCTGCGACCGCAGCGGTGGGGCAAACCCTTGCTCCCGGAGGGCGAGGACTTCTTGCTCGAGGCCGGCCGCGAGCATCTCGTCCACCCTTTGATCGATCGCCTGGTAGAGGGCCTCGCGTTCGGGGGCGAGCCCGACCAGGCGCACCGGATAGCGGCGCGGCAGCGTCTTGTGATCGTGACGCGCTTGGTGGGCGGACATGGGCTCGCCGGTCAACCGATAGACCTCGAGCGCGCGGATCATCCGCTTGACGTCGTTGCGCTCGATCTTCTCCGCGGACTTCGCATCGATCCGCTCGAGCTCCGAGCGCAGCTCGGCGACGTCGAGCTTGCCGAGCTCCGCGCGAACCTCGGGATCCGCGGGCGGCCCGTCGAACAGGCCGAGGAGCAACGCGCGAACGTAGAGGCCGGTGCCGCCGCAGATGATCGCGTGCTTGCCGCGTGCGGTGACCTCCTCGATCGCGCGATCCGCGAGTGCGACGAACCTCTGCGCTGTCATGTCTTCATCGGGGCGCACGACATCGAGCAGGTGATGCGGAACCCGCTCGCGCTCGGTGCGCGAGACCTTGCCGGTGCCGATGTCCATGCCGACGTAGACCTGCTGCGAGTCGCACGAGATCACCTCGCCACCGACGTGCGCGGCGAGCTCGAGCGAGAGCCGAGTCTTGCCCGCGCCTGTCGGTCCGACGATCACGACCAGCCGTGGCGGCATGCGCGGCGATTGTAGCGCCCCGGGACGACGAGAGATCGCCAAGCGATCCGAGAACTTAGGAATTCGTTGCGACAAACCCCGGCGGTCAGCGGCCGAACCGGCGCGCGATCTCCGTGAGCGGCAGCCGCAGCAGCACGGGGCGGCCGTGCGGGCCGTGCGTCGCGAACACCGCGCTGTCCATGCTGCGCAGCAGCGCCTCGGCCTCGCTGGGCGATAGCCGATCGCCCGCGCGAACGACGGAATGACACGCGATCTCGGCGAGCACGCTCTCGAGGCGCTCGGCTTCGCTCGGCGCACCGTCGTCGATCCAGTCGTGGAGGAGCTTGCGAAGAAGGTGCGTCGGATCGCCGTGACGGATTCCGCCAGGCACCGCTTTCACGGCGAGCGTCGTCTTGCCGAACGCCTCGGCTTCGAACCCGACCTGGGCGAGCACGCCGGCCATCTGCTCCGCGAGCACGACGAGCTCGGGCGCGACGTCGATCGTCGTCGGGAACAGCATCCGCTGCGTCGCGACCTCGCGCTCGCCTTGGCCCGCCTTGAGGCGCGCGAGCTCGACGCCTTCATGCGCGACGTGTTGATCGATCAGCACGAGCTCGCCATCGGCCTCGCACACGAGGTACGTCAGATCGAGCTGGCCGAGGTAGCGAAGCGAGCTGAAGAAGCCCGGCCGCGCGGCCGGCGAGCCTTCGACGTCGGACAAGTTCTGGCGCGTCGGACCCGACCCGAGCGCGAACTCGGAATCGCGGGGTTCGCGCGCGGGAGCGATCGCTTTCTCGGCGTGCCCGACCGCGAACGCGAACCGCGCGGCGACCTCGGCCTCCGCCGCGCGCGAGCTGCGAACGCGATCCTTGATCACCTGCACCCACGAGCGCGGCCCTTCCTCGAAGCCGAGCCGGCCTTGCGAGAGCTGCGACGCGTAGCGTTCCGCCATCCCGGTCGCGGGTCCGTCGAGCGGCAGCCGCGGCGCCGCGATGCTCGCCGTCATCATCACGGGACCGCCGCCGATCTCGTCGCGCCACGGCGCACGCGCAACGCCCGACTGCACGACGTGCCGCACCGCCGCACACACCGCGCCGGCGTCGGAGAAGCGCACCTCGAGCTTCTGCGGATGAACGTTGATATCGACCGCGCCCGCGGGCACATCGACCATCACGATGGCGACCGGATAGCGACCGCGCGGCACGAGCTCGCCGTAGCCCATCGCGAGTGCATGCAACAGCCCGCGATCGCGTACGGGCCGGCGCTCGACGAACAACTGCACGCCGCGTGCGGTGGTCTGCGCGAGATCCGGAGAGCCGAGGTACGCGACGACGCGCACGCCACCTTCTTCGCCGCTGACCGGCACCATGCGCGCCGCGATCCGCGTGCCGAGCAACGCATGCGCGCGCGACACACCGTCTCGATCCGGCGGCGCCTCGAGCGCGACCCGACCGTTGTGCCGCAGTCGCAGATGGAGCTCGGGGCGGGCCATCGCGACGCGTGCGACGAGCTCGGTGACGTGGCTTGCTTCGGTCGCCTCGCCCTTCAGGAACTTGAGCCGAACGGGCACGTTGTAAAACAGGTCGGCGATCTCGACCGTGGTGCCGACCGGCGCTCCGATCTCGGTCACCGAGACCAGCCGGCCTCCGTCGATCTGAAGGCGCGTACCGGCGAGATCGCTCTCGCGACGAGTGGTCAGCGTCATCCGCGAGACGCTCGCGATCGAAGGCAGCGCCTCGCCTCGAAATCCCATCGTCCGGAGTCCCCACAGATCGTCGACTCGCGAGATCTTGGAGGTCGCGTGGCGCTCGAGCGCGAGGACGGCGTCTTGCGGCGACATCCCGCAACCATCGTCCACGACTCGCACGATGCCGCGTCCGCCGGCGGTCGTCTCGACCGTGATCGTCTTGGCTCCCGCGTCGATCGCGTTATCGACGAGCTCCTTGACGACCGAGGCCGGCCGCTCGATCACCTCACCGGCGGCGATCTGATCGATGACGGTGGCAGGCAGGACCGCGATCACGGGGGGCACGTCTAACGGGGTAACACACCGCTCTGATCCCTCATCCGAGGCCGCCGCGCGCGCCCTAACTGAACGTCATCACTAGGCAAAGCAACTCGTCGTGAGGCGCCATTTTGCGCTATAAGCCTCCCCATGCCGAGCACCGCGAAGCCAGGCCGCGTCGTTGCGGTGACCGGCGCGTGCACCTACCTCGGAGGCGAGCTATTGCGGCGCCTCGAAGAGGATCCGCGGTACTCCCGGGTGCTTGCGCTCGATATCCGGCCGCCCGCGATCTCCGGCGCCAGCAAGATCGAATACGTCAAGCTCGACCTGACTCAGCCAACGGTCGACAGCGAGCTCGCGACGCTGCTTCATCGCGCGCAGGTCGACACGTTCGTCCACGGCGCGTTTCTCTCGCACCCGACGCACGCCGCCGAGTGGGCGCACGAGCTCGAGGATGTCGGCACGATGCACGTGCTCAATGCGTGCGCGGGTGTCGAGCCGCGGCGCCTCGTGATGATCTCGACGACGCTCGTCTACGGCGCGCATCCGAAGAATCCGAACTTCCTGACGGAAGACTCCGAGCTGCGCGGTCATCGCGACTCGCGGTTCGTCAACGACAAGGTGCGCGCCGAGAAACAGATCCAGCGGTTCGCGAAGGAGCACCCGAACGTCGGCGTCTGCGTGCTTCGCTTCGCGCCGATCCTCGGTCCGACGATCTCGAACATGTACACGCGGTTCTTCTCGCGGCCGATCGCGCCGGTGATGATGGGCCACGATCCGCTGATGCAGTTCGTTCACGAACAGGACGCCGCGTATGCGCTACAGAAGGCGGTCGACTCGAACGCGACCGGTGCGTTCAACATCGTCGGCAAGGGCGTGCTTCCGTACATGACGGTGCTCGCGCTGCTCGGACGCGTGCCGGTCCCGATGCCGCAGATCATCGCGCGCCAGGTCTCGAAGATCCTGTGGGCGACGCAGCTCGTCGGCTCGCCACCTTCGTTCTTGGATTTTCTGACATACCTGTGCGTCGCCGATGGCGCGAGCGCAAAGCGCGAGCTCGGGTTCTCCGCGCGCCTGTCGATCAAACGCACGATTCTCGATTTCCTCGGTGTTGCACCCGAGGACGGAGCGACCGATGTCGCGAGGGCACAGGCATGACCGACGAGCCCGATGACGACGTCGCGACTCGCAGGCGCGTAGCTGAAGACGATCCGGCGACGGCCCTCGACGACGATTGGTACGGCGAGGCCGATCCTCGCGTTCCCGATGCGAGCCCGTGGCCGGATCGCGATCTCGGGTTTCTCGGCCATGACTTCCCCGGCGCGAACCATCTCGGTGGCAAGGCCGAGCTGGAGCGACCCGGCGAACGCTGGGGGTCCGATTATCGCGAAGGCGAAGCCGAGCTCCGCGAGCTCGAGCGGCGCGTCGAGCAGCAGCGCACGCCGGTGTTTCCGATCGATCTGCGCAAGCGACTGCCGCTCGAAGCGGTGTGGCGCAGGTGGCGCGCGCTCGCGATGTGGGGACGCAGCGATGTCGTCGACGATTTCGGTCGCGACCCGCGAGCCACCGCGCGCTGGGAGTGGCTGTTCGAGTTCCTCTACACGCGATGGTTCCGCGTACAGGCGTTCGGCCTCGAGAATGTTCCGTCACGTGGCCGTGCGCTGCTCGTCGCGAATCATGCCGGCACGTTGCCGTACGACAGCGCGATGGTGATGCACGCGGTGCGTCGAGATCATCCGGCGCGGCGCGACGTGCGCCCGCTCGTCGAGGACACCGTGTTCCACCTGCCGTACTTGGGGCCGATCATGAATCGGATCGGCGGCGTGCGCGCCGACCCGGCGAATGCCGAGCGCCTACTCCAGAAGGACGAGCTCGTCGCCGTGTTCCCCGAAGGCGAAAAGGGCATGGGCAAGCTGTGGAAGGATCGCTATCGGCTGCAGCGCTTCGGCCGCGGCGGGTTCGTCAAGCTCGCGCTGCGAACGGGCGCGCCGATCATTCCGGTCGCCGTCGTCGGCGCCGAAGAAGCCGCTCCGATGCTCGGCAAGGTCACGTGGTTCGCGAAGAACATCGGGATCCCGTGGATCCCCGTGACGCCGACGTTCCCGTGGTTTGGTCCCGCGGGCCTCTTGCCGCTACCGAGTAAGTGGTTCGTACAGTTCGGTACACCGATCGATCTCGGCGCCGCACATGGACCCGCCGCCGCCGAGGATCGCCTCCTCGTCAACCGACTCGCGGATCAGATCCGGACGCAAATCCAGCAAATGATCGACGACCTGCTCGGCAAGCGCCGATCACCGCTGCTCGCCGCGTTCTTGGGTTGAACGCCCGGATCGCCGTGTTAATGTGGTCGCAATGCGCGTGCATTACGACTCCGAGCTCGAGCGTTTGCTCGAGCAGGCGCGGGAGATGCTGGGCGCGGGTGACGACGCGGTGCTCGCAGACGCGAACACCACGGTCAATCAGGCACTCCAGCTGAGCCCCGATTCCGTCGAGGGGTGGCTGCTCAAATGTCAGGTCGCTTCGGCGGCGGGCGACGATCTCGCGGCACTCGCGGCGGTCGAGATGGCGCTCCGGCGCGAGCCCGAGCGTGGAGAAGCCCTGTACTGGCACGGCGCCGTGCTCGGTGATCTGTGCCGCCATCGCGAGGCGTTGCGCTCGATCGAATGCGCGCTGCGCGTGCTGACCGATGACGAGCAATGGCTGGTCGAAGATCTGTTCTACGAGAAGGTCACGATCCTCGATGCCCTCGGGTTGCACGACGCCGCCGTCGCCGCGTGCTCCGCGGGTCTCGATCACTGTCCAGGTTCCGCGCTGCTGCGCGCCGCGCTCGGTCCGCTGTCGAGCGAGACCGATCTGGGCGCGGACAAGATCCACCGCGAGCGCGTTCGATCGTCTCTGAAAGTGCTGCGCGGCGGCGCCGGATGACCACGCCGGCGTTGCGGGCGGTGTGCGCGCTCGCGGCCTGCTGGACATCGTCGCCGGAGCCGCCCGCGCCTGCTCCTCCGAGGGTGGTGCAGAGGCCACATGTCAAGACGTCCGTCCCGACGCCGCGCGCGCCGATCGAGCTCACGGCCGAGCTGCAGCTCGAGCTCCGCCGAGCGTGAACCCGACTTCCGGATAAGCGAGCAAGGTTTCGGAGCGAGAATTCGTTCCCACGCGTGGGCTTGCTATCATTGCCGCGTGCATCGCACGCGCGTCGCTCTGCTAGCCGGCCTCGGCATCGCCGCCGTGTGGGGGTGTTTTCGTTTCGGCGGCGGTGCGATCGCCGGCGAGGCACCGCGCACAACGCCGATCGATGCGCCGCATCCGGTGACCGCCGCGGTCGCCGCCGGCAAGCACGTCCGGATCGATGGCCCGCGTGGGCCGATCCACGTGTGGATGCCGCCGAGCTATCACGCGGACACCGGCGCGACGATCGTCTACCTGCACGGCTACTACGACGACGCGGATTCCGCGTGGACCGGGCATCGGTTGCCGGAGCAATTCGCGATGAGCGCGCTCAACGCGATGTTCATCGTGCCCGAGGCGCCGAGCGGATCGAAGCCACCGGTCAACTATCCGAGCCTGTCGGAGGTGCTGCGGATCGTCGAGGAGAAGACCGGCGTGTCCCGCGGGATGGCGCTGACCGTGGTCGTCGGGCACAGCGGCGCATTCCGGACGATCCATTCGTGGCTCGACGAACCGCTGCTCGATCAGCTCGTGCTGATCGATGCGATGTACGCCGACGAGGAGCTGATCGAGGCGTGGTATCGCGCGTCGCCGAGACATCGCGTGATCACCGTCGGAGAAGACACGCTGCTGTGGAACGAGACGTTCTTGCACGACGTCTCCGACGTGCTCGTCCTCGATCGCGTGCCGCCGACGTACGACACGTGGCCGCCCGAAGCGAAGGCCGCGCGCGCCGTCTATGTTCGCGCTCAGTACATGCACATGCCCCTCGTGATGGACGGCATCGTGCTGCCTTCGCTGCTCCGCCTGTTGCCGGTCGAGCTCCTCGCCGACGAGCCGTGGCAGCAACCGCTCGGCGGGTTGCCGTTCCTCCCGGATGCCTCGATCGATGCGCCTGGCGATGCCGCGAACGACTAGCAGGCTCGTCGTTGCCGCGGCGCTACTCGCGCTCGCGTGGATCTTGCCGACCGTTCGCAGGCAGCTGATCGAGGACGTGACCACGTGGGACGCACGGCCGAGCGAGCCCGCGCAGCTGCCCGGCGGCGATGGTCCAGGCCTGTCGCCGGTGGCGCACACGCGTGTCGTGCTGATCGATGGACTCGCGGCGGATACGGCGCGAACGCTGCCGGTGTGGTCCGCGGTGTGTAAGCGTGGCGCGACGCTGACGATCGACGTGGGCTTTCCGACGATCTCGTTGCCGGTCGAGAGCGCGCTGTGGTCGGGCTTGACGCAGCAGCAGTCCGGGATCGTGTTTCGATCCGATCGTCCGCTCGATCCGGCGTTGCGCGGAATTCCGTCGCAGGTCCCAGGCTCGGTGGCGATCGCGGAGAGCCACGGCTATATCGTGCGGTCGCTCGGATTCGCGAGCGTGCAACCGAAACCGGATCCCGCGGATGCTGCGCGCGATGCCACGACCACCGACGAGGTTTCATTCACCCCGGCATCCGGCGGAGCACCGTGGTCGCGCGAATTTGTTGCGGCCGCTACGCGCGCGATCTCGTCGGAAGCGCGCCTGGTGTTCGTCCACATCCTGCGCGTCGATACCGCGGGCCACAAGTTCGGGCACGACGCGGCCGAGTACGCCGCGACGGCACGCGAGGCCGACGCGATGCTCGATGTACTCTTTGCCGCGGATCCAAGCGCGCGGTGGTTCCTACTCTCGGATCACGGCCACCTGCCGGCCGGAGGTCACGGTGGCGAAGAGCTCGCGGTGCGGCAGGTGCAAGGCTGCGTCATCGGACCTGGTGTGACGCCTGGGCTCGGGAGCCTCGTGCACGTTGTCGACATCGCGCGCGCGATCGCGGACTCCGTCGACGTGAAGCTCGATCCCGCATCACCTGGCAGGCCGCTCTCGGTCGCCATGAGGTTGCCGCTCAGCTCGCAGCAGGCGCTTCCGAATACGCCGCTCGGCACCGGCGGCGGAGCGATCTTGATCTTGATCATCGGCCTCGTCGTGACCGCATCGGCGGTTCGGCGCTGGTCGGGTGCGCCGTGGTGGTTCGCGATCGCGTGCGCATCCCTCGTGCTCGTGCGCGGCGAGCCGACCCTGTCGATGCGGATGATCTACAAGCCGCACGGTCAGACGATGTTCATCACGTGGTTGCCGGCGCTCGCGATCGCGTTCGCGGCGACCTGGATCGCGCTTCGCTCTCAGCCGCTGTGGCGCGTGCTGGTGGCGCAGCTCGCGGCACCGTTCGCGGCGCTCGCAGCGGCGCTCACGGTCTGCGGCGCGTGGCCTGCCCTGCTCGGCGCCGAGGTCGCGCCCGTCGTGCCGCGCTACACCGCGTGGTCATCGCCGCTCCTGCTCATCGTGGCGCACGGGGCGGCGGCGGTTGCGCTTGCTGTTCTCGGAAGGACCGTCCAGTCGGCGTTCGGTCGACGTGAACCTCGGGAAACTCGGCGTAGCGACCGCGAAGCCGCTTGACGACATCGGGAGACTTCGCTGCGAGATCGGCGTGCTCGTCGGGATCGACGCTGAGATCATAGAGCTCGACGATGTTCTCGGCCGGCTTGACGAGCACCTGATACGGCCACTCGACGACCGACCATTGCAGCTCTTCATGAATCGCGATCGCGCGGTTCGTCTGCCGGAGCGCGCTCGGTGCATCGAGGATCGCCGGCAGCAGATCCGTGCCGTCGAGCGGGCTCATCGTGCTCGGTGCATCGAGCAGGTCGAGCAGCGTGGGCGCGAGATCGACGAGCGATACGACATCGGTCCGCTCGCCTGCCGGAACGCCCGGAACGTGCAACGCAAACGGCACGTGGACGAGCGGCGCGTACGCGACCTGGCCGTGAGTATCGAGCAGACGCGGATCACCACCGAGCGCCTCGCCGTGATCGCTGACGAATACGATCATCGTGCGATCGTCGAGGTGCCGCGTCGCGAGCTCGTCGACGAACCGACCGACCTCGCTGTCGATCGCGCGCAACAGCGCCCGATAGCGCTGCGCGACCGGAGATCCGCCATCGTGGACCGCTGCGAGCACGGACGCCGGGACGTTGATCTGATGATGCTCGTGGACGTCGAAGTAATGCAGCCAGATGAACGCGGACCGGCCGGCCGCGTCGTCGAGTGCGTTGATGCCTTCGAGCGTCGTCGCGCCCGCGCTGACGTGATCGCCGACATCCGCGACCTCCCAATCGGTATGGACGGTCGAGAACTTGTCGACGCCACGCTGAAGCAAGACCTCGCCGACGTAGCGCGTCACTTCCCCCGGAATCGCGGCGTACGTGCGACGGCCAAGCGCGCGCATCGCCTCGATGAGCGTCGTCGTGACGGGCTGATACGGATCGCTGCGCCCGGTCAGCAGCGTCGATAACGAGACATCCGTTCCGCTCGCCGGCGCGATCGCACGAGAGAACCAAACCGATTCGTCGAGCAGACGCGCGATCCGCGGAAAATCTTCGCGATGGGCGGCCCCCGGAGCGAGCAGGTCGTAGCGCAGGGCATCGACGGTGACGAGCACGACGCTCATCGATCGCGTTCGATCGATCACCGAGCGCACGGCGGGTGTCGCGCGCCACGACACGAAGTCGAGCGAGGGCGCAGCAGGAGCGGATTTTTGCGCGACGGCATCGGCGCTGTCGCAGTCCTGGTCGATCCCGTCGCCGGGGACATCGAGCGCGCCGGGGTGCCGCCGCGCATCGAAGTCGTCGCAGTCGCCGCCGCCGAGCAGCGCCGAGCTGCCGTCGCGGTCGAAGTCGAGGATCGCGCGCCACAGCCGCACGAGGTCGCGACTCTGATCGCCATACGTCGCGAGCCGTTGGCGATCCGCCGGCGAGCCAAGTCCGTACATCGCGGAAGACGCCGCGGTGCCCGCGACGATGCCGATCACGAGCGCCGTGATCGCGGCGGAAATCGTGTGCCTTCGCGTCACGCGGATCGCGAGCCCGAGGCACGCGATCAACGCAAAGGTCGCACCGACGTGCGCGCCCGGATAGCCCGCGCGCAGCACGTGACGCACGGTCCACACAATTCCGCCGAACATGCCCGCGAGCGCGAGCACCACGATTCCGCGCGTCGCGAGATCGCCGCTGCGAAGCATCCGTTGTCCGATCGCGATCACGATCGCGGCCGCGAACCATACCGCGACGGGTGCGAGGTACGGCGCCTGTTCGGCGAGCGGCAAGGTCCTCGCGTACGCGCCATCGAACAGCGTCGCGGCGACCGGCGTCGAGACTGCGAGCGTCGGCAAGGCAAGCACGATCGCCCTGAGCCACCACGGTCGCTCGTCGGAGATCCGCTCGAGGAACGCGACCACGAGCCCGATGACGAGCCCGGTCGCGGCAAACAACGGAACAACCGCGAGCGCTAACGTTGCGGAGCCGATGCGCGCGCAGTCGAGCGCACCAAGGGCCGACGCGCCGAGCACGTACGCGAAGATGATCCACGCGGCGGGCGCGAGCGCCGGCCGATTCGGCGCGCTCGTTCCCGGCTTCGAGGACATGACACGCGAGCAGACCACGTGGCCTTCGCGCTGTGAAGCCTACTTGCTCGGCGGATATTTCTGCAGCTTGCGCTGCAAGCTGCGGCGATGAATACCGAGGCGCCTCGCGGCTTCCGAAATATTTCCGCCGGCGTCGGACAGCACACGATTGATGTGCTCCCACTCGGCACGCGCGAGCGAAGGCGCTCTGTAATCGCCCGAGTCGGGCGGCGGCGGATCGAGCGGCGGTGCTTCGCCGCGCGCGAAGGCACCGACGATGTCATCGGCATCGGCGGGCTTCGAGAGGTAGTACGTCGCACCGAGGCGCACGGCATCGATCGCCGTGGCGATGCTGCCGTAGCCGGTCAGGATCAACGTCTTCGTCGCAGGATCGATCTCGCGCAGCGCTTTGACGAGCTCGAGACCGCTCTTGCCCGGCATCTTGAGATCGACGACCGCAAATTCCGGAGAGTCCGAGCTCGCGATCAAGAAGGCGGTCTCGTAATCATGCGCGATGTGAACGTCGTAGCCGCGATCGACGAACGCGCGCGCGAGGCGGTTGCGATAGACCTCGTCGTCATCGACGATCAGGATCGAAGGCTTCTGCTCGGCGGTACTACTCATGCTGGCTTGGATACCACTCGAGGCGCTGTCGATTCGGCAGAATCGTCAGAATCAGCCGTTCGCGCAATCACCTGGGGTCCCGTGGACCTACGCGCCGCGGCATCGGTCGGGAGACGGACGACAACTTCGGTGCCGCCGCCGGGCGCCGAGTCGATCTGCAGCGATCCCCCGACGCCTTCGATCACCGCGCGCGCCAGAAATAGACCGAGGCCCATGCCGCGGCCGGGAGCCTTGGTCGTGAAGAAGGGTTCGCCGATACGCGCCATCACCTCGCTCGGGATCCCGGGCCCGCGGTCGCGAATCACGACCACGAGCGTGTCGGCGATGCGGCGCGCGCTGAACACGACTGCATTCGCCGGCGATGCGTCTTGCGCGTTCGTGATCAACGATCTCAGCGCCTGACTGACGGCGCGAGGCGGAAGCCGCAACGCCGAGCGCAGCACGTCGTCGGTGACCTCGCTCAACACCTTCGGCTCGCCGCGGATCCCGACCATCGCTTCCTCGAGGAGCTCACCGACCGTGCACGGCGTGACGTTTTCGCCGACGGTACCGGCGCCTTGCGCCATCTGCTCGAGGATCGCGCGACAGCGGCCGACTTGCTCGCGGATCAACCGCGCGTCGGCGGCGAGCTCGCCCGCACCATTCTTCGTCAGCGCTCGCTCGAGCTCCTTCGCGGCGAGCGCGACCGTGCCGAGCGGCGTCGACAGCTCGTGCGCCGCGCCGGCCGCCATCGTCGCGAGCGAGGCGAGACGTTCTTGCCGCGCTGCGAGGCCGCGCGCCTCGGTCAGCTCGTGTTCGCGTTCGGCGAGCGCGCCGGTGATCCGCAACAGAAAGTGCACGACGAATGCGGACGCGACGCCGAGTGCGACCCACTCGCCGATCACGCGGCTTTCAACTGGAATCGCCAGCGGCTGATGCGCGA
>JAQBQF010000155.1 GCA_028287115.1 Myxococcales bacterium | reverse complement strand
GATGCCGAAGAAGGGCCAGCGCTCGGCGCAACTCGCGGCTCTCGATCTCAAGAAGATCGATAACCTCGACGGTCTGCGCTCCGCGATCGAGAAGCTGCGGATCGAGATGAAACAGGCCGCAGCCGATCTCGAGTTCGAGCGAGCAGCGATGTTGCGTGACAAGGCGCGAGAGCTCGAGATGCTCGAGCTTCAGATGCGATGATCGCGCGGCTTCGCGGGTTCTATGCGGTGCTCGACCGCGAAGACGAGGCGCTCGCACGTGCGCTGGTCTCGGTCGCGCGCGTTCTTCAGGTCCGCCTCAAGTCGGCCAGTGCCGCGGACGTGGTTCGCGTCGCTCGCATGGCGCGGCGGATCTGCGACGAGGTTGGCGCTGCGCTCGTCATCAACGATCGCGTCGATCTCGCGCTCGCGTGCGGCGCGGACGGCGTGCACCTCGGCCAAACGGATCTGCCGATCTCCGCGGCACGGCGGCTTGCAGGCGAGCGGTTGTGGATCGGCGTCTCGACGCACGACCTCAGCCAGGTCGAGCGCGCGGTCGCCGCCGGCGCGGACTATCTCGGCTTCGGTCCCGTGTTCGTGACCACGACCAAGCAAAATCCTGATCCGGTGCAAGGGCTAGAAGGCTTGCGCGCCGCGGTGCGTGCCGCGCAGAGCACGCCGGTGGTCGCGATCGGCGGCATCACCGCCATGCAGGTCGCCAAGGTCTACGCTGCGGGCGCCACCGCGATCTGTGCGATCAGCGCGGTGAATGCGGCCCGAGACATCGTCGCCGCCGGCCGCGCGCTGGGGCGAATCACCCCGTGACCGGCCATCGATATTGCGCTAGAGCTACGCGCTGTTGCACGATGCCAGCGCGGTCGAGACGGGCTGAATAGCAGCCGTCTCGCAACGTCCAAAGGAACACCATGGTCAAGCTCGGACTATTTGCTTCTCTCGCGGTGATCGCCGCGGCTCTCGGGTTTTCCACGCTGCAATCACAGGCAGACGGCGGCGCCTGCACGCACAAAGAGTTCAAGACCGAGATCGGCGCGAAGGCCTGCACCGGCAAAGACGCGAGCCAGAAGGCCGCGAAAGACGCGATGAAGGCGTTCACGAAGGCAGCGAACATCAAGAGCTGCAACCAGTGCCATACGAAGCTGGCACCGGCGTACGACCTCAAGGCCGACGCCTTCGAACAGTTCCAGAAGGCCGGCGGCAAGATGCTCGACAAGCCGGTCACGAAGAAGTAGCGCGCCCGGTGTTGCCGCGCGTCGCGCGGTCATTTACAGCGACACGCTACTCGACGGTGAAGTCGATCTTGCCGCGGTCTTTGTCGACGGCCGACAACACGCCCTTGTTGAGGCTGACCGCCGCACACCCGGCCTTCGGACACATGATCTTGATGTCTTCGCATCGCGGCTTGTCGCCGAGCGAGCAGATCTGGATCCTGCTGTGGCGCTCTCGAGACACGACCTTTTCTTTGCCTTTTCCGGTGCGCTCGACCTCGGTGTCCTCGAGATCAAGACGAAACACGCTCGCGACGGTCTTGTCCGCCAACGAGCCAGCCGTCAGCGCCTCCGAGACGAGCTTCATCCGAGACGGCTTCTCGCTCGTGTTGGTGAAGTCGCGGATCCCCGCCGGCGGGCTCAGGAACCACGCCGTCTTGTGAATCGCCAGCTGCGCGTTTGCCGGTACGACCCCGCACTCGTGAAGCACCTCGATCTCGGTCCCGCCGATCTTCTTGGAGATCGTCCGAAGCTGGCCGGGAGGATGCTTGTCGCAGGCGGCTTCCGTCTTGGCCAGGGTCGGGTGCTCCGCCTCCTGGAGCTCGGTGAGCTTGATCGTGTCCGCTCGAACAGCGGACGTCAGCAGGAGCGGAATGACGAGGAATAGGATCGGCCTGGTCGCGAGCATCTGGGAGTAAACGTCTCACATCCCGCGATATTCATGAAACCCGCAGGCCTCCTGCTCCTGCGTCGGCGCCTAGCGGTTGCAGTTGCCGGTCAGCGGAATCTGCGCCCCGTGGTCGATGACCTCGAAGTCCTCGACGCGGAGGGCCTGTAGATCCGTCGCGCGCAAGAGCCCGGGCCACTTCGCGGTCGCGTGCTTGTCGCTCTGCGCGGTCAGCGCGATGTTGCCGCCGTCCGCGTGATACATGCCGTACTTCTGCATCGCTCGCGCGACGACCTTGGCTCCTTCCGATGGCAGCGAGTTGATCGGGACCTGGTGCACGTAGCACCCGCACACAATCGGGGTGCTTCGCATGCGTGCGCGTTCGTACGTCGGCCTACGGTGCGCGCGACGAGCACGTACTTCGAACCGCTGAACAATTCAGATCTCGGACGGTGAGCTCAGAGCTACGACGAGCACTTCGCTTTGTTCTTGAGATCTTTCTTCAGCGTCTTCTCGAGCTCGTCCGCCTGTTTGCTGACGTTCGACTTCGGGTACTTGGACTTGATGATGCCCAGGTAGGTGCGCGCCTCGGTGCAGTTCTTGAGCTCCTGCGCGGCGACCGACGCGAAGTACAGGCCGTCGTCGGCCAGCGTGCTGTCGGGATACTTTTCGACCAGCTGCTGATACGCGGCGATCGCGCGATCCCAGTCTTTGAGGTTCGAGTACGCCTGACCGCGGAAGTACTGCGCGTCATCGGCGCGCTCGCTCGTCGGATAGGTCTGGACCAGGCGCTTGTAGATCTCGATCGCGTCGTTGTAGCGAGCGGCATCGAACGCGGCCGTCCCGAGGCGCCATAGATCGTCAGGCGAGCTGTTCGCCGAGGGCTTACCGCTCTCGATCTGTGCGACTCGCTGCTCGAGGGCGTCGAGTCGCGTGTCGTTGTCCTTGCGATACTTGTCGAACGCGACCTTCAGCTCGTTGACCGAGTTGTTGACCGTGGTGACGAGTCCGTTCGCGGTGCGTAGCTCCGCGCGCAGCGAGTCGACGTCGGCGCCCAGATCTGCGCTGTTGCGCTTGAGCAGCTTGGCGGATTCTTCGAGCACCTTCTTGAGCTGGGTGACCTGCTCGTCGAGCGCCGCCTCTTTCGTGCTGATCCGAGTCTGGAGCGAAGTGACGTCCGTGCGGAGTGCTTCGCCTTCGCTCTTCGTCGTTGCCCAGAAGCAACCACCGAGCAAGCTCGAGCACAGGAGGCCCAGGAACGCCGCGCGAAATGGAATGGTCATCTGCATGGGAACCCTCAATGCCACTGGATCTCGACGCGGCGGTCTTTGTCATCGCCGAGCCCCGTTGGTTCGGTCTCGCCTTTGGGCACGACCTGTAGCCGTGCGGGATCGGTGCCGAGGCGCGCGAGGTAGTCGGCGACCGACTGTGCTCGACGCTCGGAGAGCGCGATGTTGTATTCCTCGGTTCCCGACGTGTCGGTGTGACCGATCAAGAATACGTTCTTGCCCTTGGTCTTCTCGATGCATTGTGCGGCCGCGTCGAGTCGGTCGCGCTCGCTCGCGGCAATGCCCGAGTCGTCGAACGAGAAGTACACGGTCTGGAGTGCGCAGCTCGCATCGACCGGCTTGCTCGCGTTGGTCTTGAGGCATAGGCCTTCTTTGCAGTCCTCGTCGTCCTTGCACTCGTCGTCCTTGGCACATTTCGCAGGACGCTGGCACGCACCGGCGCTGCACGTGCCTCCAGGTCCGCATTCTCCGTCGGACGCGCAGGGTTTACACGCACCGGCCTGGCAGACCTGACCCGGCTTGCACTGGTCGTCTTTCGTGCACTCTTCTTTGGCGATGCAGGCGTGTGCGCTGCAGCGCTTTCCGGCACCACACTGGGAATCTTCGTTGCACTCGACGCATTTATTCTCGGCACACACGAGCGGACTCTTGCAGTCTTTGTCCGTCTTACAGCCAGGACTTTTTGGATGATCACCACACGACATCGCGAGCCCGAGCAGCAGCGCCGCCGCCGTCACCAGCACGGCGCCGAAGCGAGGGCGAAGCTCGGAGTTGCCCCGACCCCCGGGGTCGTCCGCGCCTCGGGATGCTGGCGCGCGGGAGATGTCATCCATGGCGTGAAACCTAAATGGACGCAGTACGTTAGTCAAATCTGGTAGGGTCAATCGCGATGCCGCGCAGCACGATCCTCGTCATTGATGACGAGCCGAACATCTTAACGACCGTGCGGC
>JAQBQF010000318.1 GCA_028287115.1 Myxococcales bacterium | reverse complement strand
ACGCGCCGCGCATTGTCGAGCGCGAGCAGCATGTCGTCCGCGAGCACGTTGACTCGTTCGAGATCGGTCGGACGGAATCTGCGATCGGGATCCGCGCGGCCGATCACCAACACGCCCGCAAGCGCGCCGGCCGTCCCGAGGGGATAGACGATGCTCGACGCGACCGTTCTGGCATCGAAGCCAGCGAGCTGAAAGTCATCCCCGACGATCTCCGGCGTCGCAGCGGTGCAGACGCGTCCGATGACACCTTCATCGAGCGCGATGCGGGTGGCGTGCGCTGCGCTCGTGGCGAGCGCGTTCGAATGAGCGATGTAGAGCTGCTTATCGTCGGTCGGTAGCAGCAGCGACGCGACGTCGGCACCTACGAGCTCGATCGCGATGTCGACGATCGTCTGCGGTAGGCGCTCGGGCTCGCGAGCGTCCAGGAGGCGACGCGTCGTGATCCCTCCCATCCGTCCAGTGTCGGCGATCGAACGACCCGACTTAGCCAGATCGGCTGCGAAATTCACCTCAGAGATATTCGCAGGACCCGCCATGATCTTGACCTTGGCCTACGCGAGCCCGTCGAGGATGGTCTTCAAGCGGGCCGCGCCGACGGGTTTGACCAGGTACTCGTCAAACCCGATGGGCCGCGCCGACTCATCACTCCGGTTGTAGCCGCTGATCGCGACGAGGCGCATCTGGCCCTGTTCGCGCAGTCGTCGCGCGAGCTCGTACCCGTCCATCTTCGGTAGCCCGATGTCGACGAGAGCGATGTCGGGCAGAAACTCGCTCGCGCTCCTCAGGGCATCGGGTCCGTCGTAGGCGACCGCGACTGCATGACCTTGGGTCTCTAGGATCCGTTTGAGTGCGTGTGCGACGGATTGGTTGTCGTCGACGACCAAGACACGGCGTGCACGTACGGGACTCGCTCCTCCACCACTCACCACACCAGCCATACGAAGGGATTACACCGAGCTTCGCGAGCTGTCTCGCTTCGAACGCGTCAATCCAAAGGAGCGAGCAGATCATCAACGTCGCGCTCGGTGAGAGACCCTCCGGAGCTTCCAGTTCCAAGGATCGCTTCAGCGAGACGCCGCTTCTGTCGTTGCAATCCGAGCATGCGCTCCTCGACGGACCCCGCGATGATCAGATCGTGGACGAAGACGGGCTTGGTCTGGCCGATCCGATGTGCGCGATCGGTCGCTTGCGCCTGCGCGGCGGGGTTCCACCACGGATCGTAATGGATCACCGTGTCGGCTCTGGTGAGGTTGAGCCCGGCGCCGCCGGCTTTCAGCGAGATCAGGAACACGTCGACCTTGCCGCCTTGGAACGCCTCGATCGGCTTCTGACGATCGACGGTCTGCCCGGTCAACGTGACGTGACCGATGCCGCGGGCGAGCAGCGATTCGCTGATCAGCGACAGCATGCGCGCGAACTGCGAGAACACGAGGATTCGCCTGCCATCGGCGAGCTGTTGTTCGACGAGCGCGAGCAACACGTCGAGCTTTGCGCTCGTCGTGATCTCGCGACCGGCGCCCGCGGCGAATCGCACGAGTCGCGGGTCGCAGCACACCTGGCGTAGCTTGAGCAGCGCATCGAGGATCGCGATCGTCGAACCGGCGAGGCCACGGGATCGAATGTGGTCGCGCACTTCGGCGTGGGCGGCGACGCGAATGCTCTCGTAGAGCGCGCGCTGCTCACCCTGCAGCTCGACCGCGCGCACGAGATGCGTCTTTGCGGGGAGCTCGCGCGCGACGGTGTCCTTCGTGCGCCGCAACATGTACGGGCGAACCCGCTCGCGTAGCGCTTCGAGCCTCGGGCGGTCACCGTGCGCTTCGATCGGCACGCGAAACTTCGTCGTGAATTCGTCGCGGCCCCCGAGGAGACCGGGCATCAGGAAGTCGAAGAGCGACCACAGCTCGCCGAGATGATTCTCGATCGGCGTACCCGACAAGCACACGCGATGACGCGCGGTGAGGGCGCGCACGGCATCTGCGGCCTGGCTGCCGGCGTTCTTCACCGCGTGTGCCTCGTCGAGGACGAGCAGGTGCAGAGGCAGCTCGGCGAGATCGTCTCGATCGCGAGAGACGACGGGATAGGTCGTGACGATCACGTCGCAGGAAGCGAGCTCGCCGCGTGCAGCGTGACGGTGTGGCCCATGGTGCGACGCGATCTTCAGGCTCGGCGCGAAGCGCTGCAGCTCGCGCATCCAGTTGCCGACGACACTGGTCAGCGTCACCACCATCGCGGGGCGGTCGAGGCGGCCTTGCTCCTTCTCGATCATGATGTGCGCGATCGTCTGCAGCGTCTTGCCGAGGCCCATGTCGTCCGCGAGCACGCCGCCGGCATCGTGCGCGCGCAGGTGCTGCAGCCACGCAACGCCATCGTGCTGATACGGCCGGAGCTCGGCGGTGAGGCCGCGTGCGGTCGTGACCACGCCTCGAGGACCGAGCGCGATCGCATAGGCTTGTTCGCGGATCTTGCGGTCACCGATCCAGCGCAACGGGCGCTCGCCATCGTGCAGCGTCGCGCAGAGCTCCGCGATCACCGGCGCTCGCGTCGCGGGCAGGCGAATCCGCGGCCCGTCGCGATACAGCTCGAGCAGCACCTTCGCGAGGAGCTTCAGCCGACCCGGAGGAACCGGAAGCCACCGGCGATCATCGACGCGCACGGCGACACAACGCCGGGGCCGATCGAGCGCGGCGAGATCCGCAGCACCGTCGAGGAGATCGAGCAGCGCCGGCAGCAGGTCGATGCGATGGCCATCGATCTCGACGCCGAGCTCGAGCGCAAACCAGTCCGGCCGATCGCGGTCGGGCTCCGCGGCCGCATAGAGCGGAATCTCTCCCGAGACGACTTGCCACGGGTAGTCGGGCGAAACGGCGACGTGCCAGCCGAGCTGCCGGAGCTGCGGGACCGCGTAGGCGCTGAACGCACATAGCGTGTGCACGTCGCCGTCGAGCGCGATCACGTAGTCGACCTCGGAACCCGGCGTGACCGCGCAGTCCGGAAGATTCGCGAGCTCGATCGCACCGAGGCTCTCGAGCACGCGGAATGCGGAGAGCTCGGCGGCCCGATCACGAAACCCACCGCGCGGATCGCCCGAGCGCACCCGGCGTCCGCCGTAGTCGAAGTCGAGACGGATCGCCGCGGTCGCGAGCTCGTCGTCTTCGACGAATAACGATTCGGCCTGCAGTGTCACGCACGGCATACAGCGCGCCGGCGACGGAGCCTCGGACATCGAGGCTCCAGGCTGCCGCCGTAGATCGCGTACGTCCAGTTTTCTGGTACGGCGACGAGATCTCGCCGCCACAGCGGACCTTGACAACGCGAACTATCGCGACTTCTCGCGTTCGACCAAGATGTCGGTCAGCGCTTCGATCCGGAACGGCTTGCGCAGGAATTGAACCCCTCGCGGCGGCGTCGACTCGGATCCCGAAACCACGACGATCGTGATCTTCGCGAAATCGGGACGTTTCTCGAGAGCGCCGATCACTTCCCAGCCGTTGACGTCGTCCATCTCGAGGTCGAGCAGCATGACCGCGGGCGTATCGTGTGCGAGGTAGGCGAGGGCGTCGGCGCCGCTCTCGACGGCAACGACTTCGTAACCGCGACGCTCGAGCATGTCCTGCGTGATCTCGCGAACGTCATCGTCGTCGTCGACGATCAGCACTCGCCCCTGGATCTTCACGGTGGGCAGGCTAGCCATTGCAACGCGACTTTATCGCCGCCCTTGCGATCGTCCGTAGAACAAACCGTGTCTCACGCTGGTCTCCGACTCGTTCAAGACGCGAGCGGTGATTCGTTCCACCGAGCCAACAGATCGGCGGGACCACGAAATACCGCGACCGCGCCGGCGAGTGCTTCCGCACTCCAGCCGCCGGACGTGAAACCGATGATCTCGATCCGAGCGGCGCGGGCCGCTTCGACATCGTAGGGCGTATCGCCGAGCATGACCGTCCGCGACCGCGGAGCCGCGAGTCGTGCGAGCGTCGCATCGACGATCTCGGGATCGGGCTTGGACTTCTCGATGTCGCTCGAGGTCGTGCGCACCGAGACGAGATCGCTCAGCCCTGCGATCCGGAGCAACGGCTCTAGCTCTTCGGCCCTCGCGGCGCTCGCGATCGCGTACTGATAACCTTCGCTGCGCAGCCGCAAGACGAGCTCGCGCGAGCCGGCGAGTGGCTTGACCTGCGAGAGCCAGTGCTCGCGGAAGTCCTCGGAGCGCTCCTCCGAGATGCGCTTGCTCTCGCGCGAGTCCCTCGGCAGACCGGTGATCGTCTCGATCAGCCGATCGCCACCCATGCCGATCAGCTTCCGAACGCGCGAAAACGCGACCTCGATCCCGTGCTTTGCAAACGTCTCGACCCAGGAGTGAGCGTGAGCGTCATTGCTGTCGACGAGCGTCCCGTCGACATCGAGCAAGACGGCGTCGTAGCGGCGCATGATCGACCGTAGCGTGCGAGCGACGAGCCGCCCGGACTTCTGACGCGGCTCTCACGGAGGCGAGGCGTAGTTCCGCTGAACGAACGACAGCCCGTCGGAGTTGAGGTGGCCGAACGTGCTGTGGTTGTAGAGCGTGTAATCGAAGAAGTCGCGCATCACGGAGTGAGGGTCGCCGGTCGGGTTGACCGGAACACTCAGCGTGTCGAACTTCATCGCGCCGGTTGTCACCGGTGGCGTGTACGTCGCGAGGCACGTCCGCCACGGTAGCGGCTGCTGGAGTGCATCCACGAACGGCGTGAACGGGCGCGCTTTGACGTCCTCCATCGTCACGGTCGGCACGCCGGTCATGCCTGCCTTCGTCGCGGCGAACTGATCGAAGTGCGCGGGCGAGTCGTGGACGAAGCTCTCCCAGAACACGTGATCGAGATGGAACGTGACCTGGGCGACCGTGACGGCGTTCTGCGTGGTCTGGACGCCGCGCTGGTGCTCTTCGTTCGCAAAAGGAGCCGCGGGATCGTTCTCGGGATTCTGGGCGTTGACGTACGACGTGGGCGCGGTCAGGCCGAGCCGGAACTTGACCGTTTTCGGGATCTTCGTGAAGTCATAGCCCGCGATCGTCGACGTGCAGGTCGAGTCGCCCTTCCACACGGCGGTACCGACGAGCAGCGTCGTGTAGCCCTTCGTGATCATCTCCTGGTAATCCGCGAGATCCGCGGCATCGAGGTTGATGTTCTTGGCGGCCGCGGTCGCGCTGATGATGTCGAAGCCAAAGGCGTAGCGCACCGTGGGATCGAGCGCGGGATTGCCTGACTGCTTGTTGCGCCCGTTGATCGATGCGACCGGGACCGCTTGTTCGTCGCCTCCGCCTTTGCCGGCGAGCGAACCGCCCTTGTGAAGATCGACGGCGAAGGGACCGTCGATCTCGGCGATCACGGCACCGGTCTGCGATTGATCGGTCGGCGACTTGTCGGGGTTGTCCGACAGCGTGACCTTGTCGAACGTCGTCAACACGCGGTCGTAGGTGATGTCCCACCCATCGACGAACGCGACGTCATTAGGGCTCGCGGGTGGGAACCGATAGCCGCCGAGCGCGAGGACCTCACCCGAAGCCGAGAACGTGATGCCGCTCGGCCCGGGATCGCATGGAGGCGTGAAGTCCTTCAGCACACCCATGCCGCTGTTGGTCGTGCCGCACGTGCCGGGCTCGGCACGATCATTGGTGCCGCACCCGGCGGCGAGGACGAGAACGAGAGCAAACGGACGCGATCTTGTCATTGCAGTCTCCTTGGTTATTCAAACGAGAACGAATACGTCCCGCTCGCCGCGCGAAGGCCGGTGAACAGGTTCTGACTAGCTGGTGTCGAGTTGTCGTCGGGGAACACGAAGGCAGGCGGTGTTGTCGAGACTTGCGTGAGTCCGGCGAAATCGACGTCGGCAAACCACAGCGCGGGATCGACACGCACGAGCAACGTCCCGCCGTCGCGAGGACGCAGATCGAGTCGGATCGGCGAGACGATTCGCTGCTTGCAGATCGGGTGTGCACTCGGCTGTGCCGGATCGCTCGGCGGGATCAGGCGGTTGCCGCCGATCGTGATCGAAGCCGTGAACGGAATCGTCTGGGTCGCGTTCGTGGCCGTGCCGGCGAGATCGGCGATCAGCGTCGGATCGCTCGCGGCGTTGACGTCACCGCCCGTCAGCCACACTTCGCCGGTCTTCGCATTGTCATCGGTGCCGACACCCGACGCGGGAAAGGCCTGCGGCGCCGCGGACAGTAGATCGACGTCGAGACCGTGAAGCTCCTCGGCGGTGTAGATGCCGGGCAGGATGCAGTTCGTGAACTGTGAGCCCGAGCTAGGAACCGTCAGGTTGAGATAGATCGCGCCGATGTGCAGCTTGGCGGTGGTCAGCACGACATGCCAACCGCGGCCCGTGTCGATCGTGCGCACACCTCCGGTGACATCGGCCGGGCCCGCGGCCGCGACGCCGAATGTCACGGTGCTGCCGCCCGTCGTGTTCACACACCCAGCGCAAACGACCGCGAGGCTCGCAATGATCGTCTTCATAACTTCACCTCGAGATGAAGCAGAACTGTGCGCGGCGCGCCGGCCGTGAAGTGGCGCTCGACCGCGAGCGTCGGCTCCGGTTGGCTGTGAAAATCCGACGAGAAGTTGTACTCGCCGAGTCGATATTGCGCGCCGAGGAGGTTCGAGCCCTTGAGACCGACCGTGTAACGGTCCCACGTCACGGATGCCGAGCCGTCGACCGTGAACACGCGGTCGCTGCGCTCGCCGAACGGCAACGCGCGGCGGCCGACATAGGTGATGCCGAGACCCGCGATGCCGGCCAACGCGTGCCCGCCGTAGCGCCACGGCAGCTCGCCGAACACGGCGCTATCGGACCTCACGACGAGATCCGGGACGTACGGGATCAAGAGCTTGGTGTCGTCGAATGTCGATTGCACGAGCGTCGCGCTCGCGACTTGATCGAACCACCGTCCGGTGACGCGCCCCGAGATCGATGCGCCGGTGCGCGTCGTGCCACCCGCGAGGACGGCGCGGCCGACCGTCTCGCTGAAGATCAGATCTCGGTCGACGTGCGTGCGAAACGCCGTCGCCTTGATCTGCGTCTCGAGATCGTGAGGTCGCGCTTCGTACGCGGTGCCGACCTCGTACGACCGGATGCTCGCGAACGGTGTCTTGGTGTCCTGGGCGATGTACGTCGGATCGATCGATCGGACGCCGTCGCCGTAGCTCAGCGAGGCCGTCATGTGATCGAACGGACCGACGAGCAGCGACGCGCGCGGCAAGAAGGCCGTGCCCGAGGCGGTCGCGCGCTGGACTGGCTCGCGGTAATGGCCGAAGTCTTCAGCCGACAGACAGCTCGCATCGCCGGGCGGATTGGTCGCGGACGGATGCGCGATGTCGTGGACGGCGCAGTTGTCGATCACGTTGTACGTGAGCAGATCGGTGCGACCGCCGCCGCGGAGCACGAGCCAGTCCGTGAATTTCAGGCTCGCGGCGAGGTAGAGCCCGATGTCGCCGAGCGTCGCGTCGATGTCGGTATCCTTGTGGTACGGGTGCTCGTTCGCGGCCTCGTCGCGGTATTCTTGGCTCGACGTCCGATCGACACGGGCGAAGTATCCGAGCTCGATCTCCTGCGGGTGCCCGAGCCACTCGTGACGCTGTCGCAAGAAGCCCGTCGCCTGTGCGGTGACCGCGTCGGTCTCGAGATCGAGCAAGTCTCCGCGTTGTCCGTGCGGCGCTTGGAAGGGTTGCTGCTGATCGAGGAGGAACCCCGTGAAGTCCTCGCGTAGCCGCATCGTCTGGCCGGTCAGCGAGAGCTGATGGTGGTACGTGATGTCTTCGTGGTGATGCTCGATGTCGCCGAGCACGAAGAACCGACTTGCGGCTCCGCCTTGGCCGAAATCGTAGGTGTCGTAGAAGCCCTTGCGGCCGGCCTGATAGTCGTCCTCGCGGATCACGCCGGCGGAGTGGTAGTCGGTGATGTACGCGCCGGAGGTCAGGCGCCACGTGCCGTGCTCGCCGAGCTTGGCCTCGATCTGGCCGAGCGCGGTTGCGCGCCGAGCGTCGCGGTTCTGACCGAAGCCATCGGTCTGGTAGATCTCGACGCCGCCGAACGTGTGCGAGCCGTCTCCGGGCGGCCCCCACAGCAACAACGCGCGCTTGGTGCCGAACGAACCGAGCTCGTAGCTCGCGAACAGCCCGCGTCGCGGCATGCCGAGCTCGTACTCGGCGCTGCCCGCGACCGCGAAGTTGCCTTGGCGCGGATCGTACGGACCTTCGAGCACGCGCAGCGACTCGACGAGCTCGGGAATGATGAAGTGAAGATCGACGTAACCGTTGCCGTGCAGGTTGCCGACCTGATTGATCACGTCGCCGTTGACCCGAGCTTCGATATCCTGGCCTTCGCGCGCATCGAAGCCACGCAAGAAGATCTGCTCGGCGTGGCCTTCTCCGCCTTCGTTCGTGAGCAGGAACCCCGGCGCGAGCTGGAGCAGGCCGGTCGCGTTCTGTTGCGGGACGCTCGCGCCGATGTTGTCGAGCTTGATCCGATAGTCGGAGGCGCCGACGTTCGGTGGCTTGGTCGCGACCGTGGGCGCCAGCTCGTCCGTGACGGTGATCGTCTCGGCGATCGGCGCCGCGGGATCGAAGTGCACGGTGACATCGAGCGCGCTCGCGATCGGCTGACCGTCGCGACGCGCGGGCTCGAACGTCCCTTGCAGGGCAGTCGCGACCGCCAGGTCATCGAAGGCCGGATTTGCGGGAGAGATGACGTGCCCGCTGGCAGGGGCACCGGTGGCATCGAGGTCGACGTGCACGACCACGTCCACGGGCTTGCGCTTCGCGGCCGGGACGTCGGGATAGACCGGAGGATCCTGGTGTGTGATGCGCGCGGGGACGGCCGGCGCGACCGTCGCATCCGGCGCGAGGGATCCATCGGGTACACCCGCATCGACCGGTTGTGACCGGGCGGTGCGTGCGGCGATGCAGAAGATGAAGGTGATGAACAGCGAACGGATCACGTAAGGACTCCTCGAGCGCCGAGCACGGCTTGCGTGCGTGCGCGTACGGCGAGCGATCGCAGATGCGAACGCTGTTACAGCTGCGCAGGAGTCGCCGGTAGCGCAGATCGCTACGACGGACTGTTCACCGCGCGAGGTTACGCCGCTGGAGGAGATGTCTTCGGTGCGAGCCGATAGACATGACGTGACGCGAGCTGAATGCGAGCCCGACTCGGAGCCATCGCGACGAGGGGTCGCGAGAATGGCGCGAGGAACGGTGGCGCGATGCGAGGACTTGCAGCTTGATGCAGGTTCGTCGCGATCGAGCAGAGATCGTGGTCTTGATCGGCTCCACGGCGGCCGTGGATGTCCGATGGGCTGTGCGTATCGTGCTGGCCCGATAACGCGGGAGAGTGAAACGCCTGTCCCGCGCTATCGACAACGTGCGCGACACCGGCTTCGTGGCGTAGCCCGAGGACTCCGCACAGCACCAGCCAGACGCTTGCAAACGCTGCACACGCGCGAGCCGTGCCCGAGGCACCTCGCCGCAGTTGCAGCCGTGTTGCAGTAAGCATCTCACGTGGGATCGCACGCGCAGGCGCCGCAAGTCAAGTGCGTGCTCCGCGCCAGCTAATCCAGCGGCGACAGGGCCCTCCCAACCCTGCGGGACTGATACGAACGTGATGCCATGGCAGACGTACCGCGTGCGCCTTCGATCGTCGGCTCGCCGCGATGGATCGTGACGCTCTCGGCAATGACCGCGATCTCGGCGCTGTCGATCGATCTCAGCTTGCCGGCGCAGCCGACGCTCGCGACCATGTTCGACGTCAGCGCCGAGACCGCCCAGCTCACGCTCTCGCTGTTCCTGATCGGGTTTGCGGCCGCGCAGATCATCGCCGGCTACCTGTCCGATGCGTGGGGACGGCGCCGCGTGATGATCGTCGGGCTCGCGCTATTCGCGGTCGCGGGTGTCGCGTGTGCCTCGAGTCCGACGATCGAAGTGTTGCTCGCGTGCCGGATGCTTCAGGGAATCGGAGCCGCGGCGGCGCCGGTGGTCGCCCGCGCGATGGTGCGCGATACCCAACCGCCGGCGCAGGCGGCGCGGCTCCTCTCGACGATGCTCGCCGCGCTTGCCGTCGGTCCGATGATCGCGCCGTTGCTCGGTGGTCTTCTGCTCTCGGCACTCGGTTGGCGTTCGATCTTCGCAACCCTCGCGCTGTTCGGCGTCGTACTCTATCTGGTCGCGCGGTGGACTCTCGTCGACACGCTGGCGCCGGAGCGGCGCACCATCGCGTCACCGAGCGGACTGGTTCGCGGATTTCGGAAGTTCTTCATGACCCGCGGCACGCGGCTGCCGACGCTGATCGGCTGCGCCGCGTACGGTGGCCAGTTCGCGTTCATCTCCGCGTCGCCGTTCGTGCTGATCGACGGCTATCACGTGGCACCCGGGCACTTCGGGTTCTATTTCGGCGCCCTCGCATTCGCACTGATGATCGGCTCGCTGACGGGCGGTCGCATGTTACGCGCCGGGCGATCACCGAGCGCGATGCTCGTCGTCGGGACGACCCTGTTGCTCGCCGGCGGCGTGCTGGTCGTGATCGGGACGCACGTCTCCGGCCTGGGCCTGCTCGGCTTCATGCCGCCGCTCGCCATCTACTTCTTCGGCTTCGGGATCACGACCCCGAGCTCGACCGCGAAGGCGATGGAGCCGGTCCCCGACATCGCGGGCACGGCGTCCGCGGCGATCGGGTTCCTGTGGCTGACGTCGGGCTCGATCTCCGGCTACGTGACGATCCGGATCGGGGGCAGCGCGCCGGAGACGTTCGCGATCGTGATGCTCGCGATGGCATCGATCGCGTTCACGCTCGCAATGGTCGCCACGGGCTTGCGTCGCCGCCTCGCGCGCTGACTCACGCGTCGATCCGCGCGATCGGGAGCGCGATCGAAAACGTCGCGCCTTGTCCGAGCTCGCTCTCGACGCGCAGCGTGCCACCATGAGCTTCGACGATCGCTTTGCAGATATGCAACCCGAGCCCGGTGCTCCGGCTGCCCTTCGCCTGTTCGCGCCTTGCCGACCAGTACGGCTCGAAGATGTGAGGTAAGTCCTCCTCGGCGATTCCGGGCCCCGTATCGCGAATGTCGAACCGCGCGTGGTTGGCCTCGCGAAACGCACGAATGCTGATCACGTCGCCGCGGCGACAGAACTTGAGCGCGTTGCCGAGGAGATTCCCGAAGACCTGCGCGACCCGATCGCGATCGCAGTCGAGCTCGACGTTGTCGAGTGCGATATCGCGTTCGATGTGAATTCCTCGCTCTTGTGCGAGAGGTGCATGTGCGTCGATCGCTTCCTCGATCAGGCTCCTCGCGTCTTCGAGCTGGCGTTTGAGCGACAGCCGACCCGCCTGAATGCTCGCCATGTCGAGGAGGTCGTTGATCATGTGCTCCATCCGACCCACGGAGCGGCGGATCACCTCGATCTGATTGCGTGCGCGGGCGTCGCTGCCGTAGCTCTGGAGCAGCATCGAAGCACTCAGATCGATGGCGCCGAGCGGGTTGCGTAGATCATGGGACACGATCGCGAGCACGTCCTCTCGTAGCCGCACGGCCCGCTGTGCCTCCTGGTACAGCCGCGCGTTGTCGACGCAGAGACCTGCGCGCGTTCCGAGCTCCTTCGCGCGCTCGACATCGCTGTGGTCGTAGCGACGCCCGGAGCCCATCCTCAGGAGCGTGATCGTGCCGAGGGTCCGGCCGCGAGCATTGAGCGGCGCGATGATCACGGACCGCAGGCCATGTTCGCTTAGCTCTCGCAGGTTCGCGTTTTGCGCGAGGATCTCGTCGGACATGATCGGGAAGAACTCGGGCTCGCCGGTCTCGATCGCATGATAGATCCCGCGCGATGCGGTCGGGTTGGCTGGATGCTTGCGAATCCAGTCGTGCGCCCACGCCTCCTTGGTCGGGTCGCTGGTCGCAATCCCGACCCGCCGCAGCTCGCCGCCTCGCTCGAGGATATCGATGATGCACCAATCAGCGAGATCGGGGACGACCAGGCCCGCGACGCGCTCGAGGGTCGCGCCGTAGTCGAGTGACGAGGCGAGCACCTTGGTGACTTCGTCGAGATATCTCACCGTCGTGACGTCGGTGCCGGTCCCGAGCCAGCGCCCGATGTGTCCGTTGTCGCGGATCGGAGCCACTCGGAATAGAAACCACCGATATCGACCGTCGCGGGCGAGCAGCGGAAAGGTGTCTTCCCACGGCTCGCTCGTCGCGAGCGCGTGACGGCTCTTGATCGACACGCGCTCCGCGTGGTCGGGATGGATCAGGGACTCCCAGCTCCAGCAGGCGCCGTCCGCGCGTTCCAACCTCGGGACGGTGACGCCGGTCAACTCGGTCCACCGCGCGTTGTACCAGAACACGTTCGCGGCTCCGTCCGCCATCCAGACGATCTCCGGCACGTTGTCGGCGAGCGTTCGAAACCGCGCCTCGCTCTCGCGGAGCACCGTTGCGGTGCGTTCCCCTTGTTCACGCAGGATGTATTGATAGATCGCGTGTGATGCGCGATTCGCCATCGCGCTGAACAGGCGCGTGTCCTCCCCGGGAAATGTGTCGACCGACAGCGAGCCCATGAAGGCAACGCCGATCGTGTCGCCGTTATCGAACAGCGGCACGCCGTGGACCACGCGCACACCGGCCGACGACAGCCGCGTCTTCTCGAACAGCGGATCGCTCGCGCCGGCTTTCAGCGCGCGCGCCTGACCGTCCTGCGCGATCGAGCCAAGAAATCCTTCTCCTAGACGAACCGAAAACTCCTTCGGGATCAACGTCTCGAGACCGGCGGTCGCACGCAGGCGCAGCGTGTCGGCATCTCGGATCAGGATCGCGATGGTCTCGATCACCTTCGAGGTCTGCATGAGGACGCGCAGCAACCGCTCGAGGAGCTGGTCGAGGTTGCGGGTTCCGGAGGCAGCGGACGAGATCTTCTCGAATGCGTGGAGCGTGCGATCGCGCGCTGCCGTGAACCGCTCTGCAGATGCGGAGATCGCGGTATCGATCGCGCGGTTGAGCACCCGAAGCTCGTGGCGATGCGTCACGTCGAGCAGGTTCTGCTCCCAGAGCTTGGTCACGATGTCGCGCAGGATCGCGAACTCCGTGATCACCTGGTTGAGATCGAAGCCCTCCGACAACCGGTGCAAGGCGTGAAGCTCTGCGAGGGAGATCGGCGGCTGAGCGACGCCGCCGGACACGAGCTCGTTGGCACTCTGCGCGATTCGCTCCAGCAGAGCGGGAACGTGGTCGAGGAGCGCCGGTTCGTCGAGCTTCGTCGCTGCCGGGAGGGCCCGGACCCGAGATTTCCAGGCCGCAAGAATTTCTTCGCGTCGCTGATGAATGAAATCCGTCAGTCGCGGAGCTTCGGGACCCCGAGTCGTTCTCCTGCTGACCATGCGACGAGCCTCGCGATTGCAGGACTTGGTCCGCGACACCGGCGCACGAGGCTCGCGAAACGTCGCGTCTCGTCTCGAAGGCGCCGTGCGCGCCCACCGTCGAGGGGCCGGGTCGTGCGGTCGCAGCCGGCGCAGCGTGCGCCCTCGGACAACTCAGGTGCCCGCTGCTCCGCGACGGAGAGTCGGATCGTGAAGGGGTCGCTGTCAGTCCTCGCCGTATCAGCGTGCATCAATCGGTCCAGCGTTCCGCAGCTCGAGCACCGAGGATCACGTCGAGCGCTCGCTCCGCGATGGCAGCGATCGTGTGCGATGGATTTCGCATCGGATTTCCCGGTAGCACGCTGCCGTCGATCACGTACACGCCTGGATTGGCCTGGAGCTGGAGGTCCTGCGCCCGGACGACATGATCCTGCGTATCTCCCATCGCGCACCCGCCGGTCGGATGCACCGTGATCGCGGTCCCCGACAGCTCCCACGGAGTTTGCGCGACCTGTCCGCCGAGCGCGCGGATGATCGAGTGTGCGGCGTCGATCGAGCCGATCGGCGGCGCATACGCGGTGGTGCTGACGACTGCGTTGCCATGGTCGTCGTGCACGGAGATATTCCGCTCGGTTCCCGGGCCTTGCTTGCCGACGATCGCGATCCCGAGCATGTGCGCGCCGTAGTCGTGAAAGCTCTGCTTGTACGAGCGACCCCAGGACTTCGTGATCCCGGGCAGCTGCGTGCCGAGCGTGACCGCAGCGACGGGGAGCGCGCTCAGGTCTTCGAGCACGTAGTCCCCGAGCTCGATCATCGTCATCATCACGGCGCCCTTGAAGCCGTCGACGCGTTCGGGCACGAACCCGCCTTGGACGAAGTCGCCGGTCCCATCGATGCCGTTGCCGAGGTGCTCGCTCGGAAACGCGCGGATCCGCTCGACGCCGGATGGTAGCTCGACGGTGAGCGAGCGCTGGAGCAGCGCCGGCGACTCGATCGCGCCACATGCGACGACGACGATGTCGGCGTCGAGATGCGCGACGTCGCCGCTGTTGACGCGATGATAGTCGCGCACGACGTGGTCGGTGCGCCAGAATCCGACGCGGTAGCGAGGGCCCGTTCTCGCGATCCACGCGACCTTGCGCTGTGTCGCGATCGTGAGCTTGCCGGTCGCCGCAGCATCGGACAGATACGAGTGCTGCATCGTCACCTTCTTGCCCCACGCACAGAGCGGCACGCACCATCCACAGCGCGTGCAGCCCCGCAGGGCCAGCGGCATCGGCACGGGCGGCGGCAGGCCGGCCGCCGCGGCTCCTTTCGAGAATGCTTTGGGCCGAGGAAATTCGAACGAGTCGATCATCGGCGAGATGCCAAGTCGCTGCTCGACACGCACGTAATACGGATCGAGGCGCTCGCGCGTGAAGCCGCCGGGCCACGTCTCGAACGCATGCTTCGGCGCGCGCAGGTGAATGCCCGAATAGACGAGCGACCCGCCGCCGAGACCCATCCCGAGCGTCACGGTGAGGTTCGGTTTCGTGCGCAGTGGATCGATCGGATAATTGCGCAGGAGCCGGAACAGGAACCGCGGATCTTGCGATTGCTGGGCCTTGCTCGGATCGCGCCAGTCCTCGCCGAGCTCGAGCACCGTGACCTGGTGACCCGCCTCGGTGAACCGTTTGGCCGCGATCGATCCACCGAACCCGGAGCCAATGATGATGACGCTGCTCATGACGGCTCGTCGAGGTCGGTCCGCAAGCGCAACGACCACAGCTGGAGCTCGCCGGAGCCGCCCTTGACCGCGATCACGTCCAAGTGCCAGCTTCCGGCCGCTGGGCCCGTAAAGGGCAGGGCGAGGTCATCGATCAGTGCGTCGCCATCCGCGGCGCTCACCGCGATGTCGTGCTTGCTTCCGTCGGGCGCGACCACTTGCACAGTCGCGTTGAGATCGTCGGTGGTCGTGATCATCGCGGAGACCCGAGCCATCGTGATGTTGCCGCTTCCTTCGATCACGATCGTCGAGCGAATGCCCGGCTCGATCGGCTTCGGGGTCCTGGCCGCGGCGTACGCGCCTGCTGCACTCGCCGCCGCGTACCCTCTGCTCGCGCCGGGAAACGCCGCGTAGTTGGTCCCGAGCTTGTTCGAGAGTGCACCGAAGAATGCGAGCTTCGTCAGCGCGAGGATGCCTTCGTAGACGGGCAGGTATACGGACTGGACGAACCGGTCGTGGAGACCCATGCGCTGTTCGAGGGCGAGCTCGCGTTGTTCGGTCGTCAGCTCGAAGAACTGGCCGCCGTGCTCGACCTGACACCACTCGTCGAGGTCAGACACGACCTCGGAGATGTAAGGGTTCACGCCGTAGGCGGGGTCGATGATCGTCGCGAGCGCGTTGACGTCGCGGGCACCGGGCGTGCCGTCACCACCCGGCAAGAACGTCTCGGCGATCGCCGCGAGCGTCTCGAGCTGATGCGGACCGGGACGCTCGATCGCATCGCGCGGGCGCGTCCACGGCCGGCATCCAAGCAAGGCTGTGCCGGTGATTCCGCCGACGAGGAACGAGCGCCGCTGCACCCCCCACATGGTGGCGCAATCGCGAAACGGCGTCCACGGGCCGCGAGGTCAGGTAGTCTCTGATCTGATGATCGACAGACGCGCCCTCTTGTTCGCCGCCCTCATTTCGGGGGCAGCGCACGCTGGCAAGCTGACCGATGCACAAGCCAAGAAGGCGGCCACGGACTGGATCGCCGCGATGCAACTCAAGGGCGACGAGCCGATCAAGCTCGATGCTGCGGTCGCACTGACGGCGACGACCATGTACGCCGTCGCGTACGACGACGATGGGGCCAAATGCGCGGAGACCACGGCAACCGCGCCGGCGGCGATCACGAAGACGCTGACCTGCTTGCGCCAGCATGTCGCACCATCGGGAAAGCCGAAGATCTGGACGAGGAAGTCCGCGTTGCATCTCTCGGGACCGTTGCTACGACACGCGAAACAGATCGCGGCGCTCGCGAAGTCGGCAACCGTCGTCGAGCTCGATGACGGCTGCGATGGCATGGAGAGCTGGGTCGTCCTCGCGGTGACGAAGGATGCGAAGAACGTCGCGCGAGTCTCGGCCGTGCTCGCGCAACACATGACCTGCGGCGAGTGACCTCGGGGCCTGTCGCGATCGAATCATGCTGCCTTACCGCGAGATCGCGGGCGGCACGTCCTAGAATGGTGACGAGCTGCGATGTCCTCCACGGTCCGAAAGCCGGTCAACATTCTGCTCGTCGACGACAAGCAGGAGAACCTGCTCGCGCTCGAGGAGCTGTTGCGCCAGCCCGACCGACAACTATTCAGGGCTCAGTCGGGGAACGACGCGTTGCGCTTGCTGCTCAAGCACGAGCTCGCGATGGTGCTCCTCGACGTCGAGATGCCGGGGATGGATGGGTACGAGGTTGCCCAGCTGATGCGCAGCGCGGAACGCACGCGGCTGATCCCGATCATCTTCGTCACGGCCGGCGATCGATCCGAGGAGCGCACGTTTCGCGGCTACGAAGCCGGCGCGGTCGACTTCCTGTACAAGCCGATCAACGCGCACACGTTGAAGAGCAAGGTCGCCGTGTTCAGCGAGCTGTACCGCAAGACGCAAGAGCTCGCGCTCGTCAACGCGCAGCTCGTCCGCGCGACCGTGCAACTTCAGGAGAAGGTCGCCGACCTCGAGAACGTGAGCCAGACGCTGTCGCACGACCTGCGCGCTCCGCTGCGATCGATTCGCGCGTTCTCTCAGGTTCTTAGCGAATCGCTCGCCGGCAAGCTCGAAGAAGAGAACGCCGATGCGCTCGAGCGCGTGCTCAAGGGCGCGTCGCGGATGTCTCAGATGATCGACGATCTGTTTGGCCTGCTCCGGCTCAGCGCGAACGAGTGGCAGCTGGTCGATGTCGCCGTGGACAGCGTCCTCTCAGACGTGGTGGATAACCTCGGTAGCGACATCAAGGCATCGGGCGCGACGGTCACGTGGGCCGGGCTCCCTCCGGTGCGCGCGAACCGCATGCTGCTCACGCAGGTCTTTCAGAATCTGATCGCGAATTCGATCAAGTTCCGCCGTGCCGAGCCCCCTCAGATCGCGGTCAGCGCGAAGCGCCGTGATGATGCCTGGGAGCTCTGGGTGACCGATAACGGCGTCGGGATCGGACCGGATGACCGCGACCGCGTGTTCCGATTATTCGAGCGGATCACGAACACCGCCACGGGCACCGGCGTAGGCCTTGCCTTGTGCAAGCGTGCGGTCGAGAAGCTCGGCGGACGGATCTGGATCGACGGCGAGCACGTTGCCGGAGCGAAGTTCTGCTTCACGATTCCACATCTAAGAAACGTGCAGCAAGATCCGCAGTAGGCCGATCAATTTGCCAACCTCGACTGGTTTCGGCAGGCACTCGCTCGCGCCGGCCTCGAGCGACGTGTCTCGTTCGGTCGTGAGCGCGATCACCGGGAGCGTAGCGAAGCGGGGACGTCCGCGGAGCTGCCGGATGATCTCGCGCTCACGAGGGCTCGCGATCGTCAGGTCGACAATCACGAGATCGATTTCGGGATGATTGTCGAGCTGCTCGAGTGCTTCGGGGACATCGGAAGCGGTGATCACGCGGAGGTCCTTGGCACGCAGGGCGCTCGACAGCGAATAGACGTTGCGCATGTCGTCGTCGATCAGCATCACGGTCTTGCCCGCGAGCAGCGCGTCGGGCTCGTAGGCGGGTTCTGCGATCGGTTCCTGTGCCTTTAGCGCGAACAGCGCCGGCGTCTTCGCGGGCGCCGGCTGTGCGCGCGGTGCCCGCTCGCTGTCGGGCGGCGGCCCCGCGATCGACAGCACGACGTGAAACGTGCTGCCTTTGTCGAGCTCGCTCTCGACGTACAGATTGCCGCCGAGCCGGATCGATAGTTGCTTCGCGATCGTGAGGCCGAGCCCCGTACCACCGAACTTGCGGCTGGTGCCGGTCTCGGCTTGCGCGAACGCTTCGAACACGAATGCGTGCTTGTCGTCGGCGATGCCGATGCCGGTATCGATCACGGAGATCACGATCGGATCCGAGATGACGTCGGCGATCGCCGGCAGCTGGCACGAGATCCGAGCTTCGACCTTTCCGCGCTGCGTGAACTTGAGCGCGTTCGACAGCAGATTCTTCAGGATCTGCGCGAGCCGCGCCCAGTCCGTGCGGATCTCGGCGGGAAGCGCACCAACACCACCGACCTCGAACGTCAACTGCTTCTGCGCCGCGAGCGGATCGAACATCCGCCGCATGTATTCGAGAATGTCGGGGACCGGTACCGGAGCCACATCGAGCATCTGCTTGCCGGCCTCGACCTTCGCGAGATCCAGCACCTCGTTGATCAGCGACAGCAGCTCTTCGCCCGACTTGTTGATCAGCGTCGCGAGCTCGACCTGCTTCTCCGTGAGCGTGTGACCGGCGTTCTCGCTCAGGACCTTCGACAAGATCATGATGCTGTTGAGCGGCGTCCGCAGCTCGTGCGACATGTTTGCGAGGAACTGCGACTTGTACCGGCTGACCCGCGCGAGCTCGTTCGCTCGTTCTTCGAGGAGCTGCTGGGCGGAGACCAACGTCGTGTTCGCGTGACGCAGCTCTTCAGCCTGGCGTTGCGTCTCCGACAAGAGCGTCTGGGTCTTCGTCCGATATTCGCGAAGCCTCACGGCGGTGCGATTTGCTTCGCGTGCGAGGTCGCCGATCTCGTCGCGCGAGCCGACGTCGATCTCGTGACCGAAGTCTCCGGCGGCGAGTCGCTCGACACCGACCGATACCGAGCGGAGATGTTTCACCGTACGCCGGATGATTCCCCACGACAGCAGGCTCATCAGCGACAGCGCGCTCGAGGCGACGACGATCTCGATCCACAGTGCGTCGCGTTGAGACTCTCGCGCGGTGGCGAACGCCGCCGCGAGACGCCGGCGATCCGGACTCGTAGTGGTGTCTAGTTGCGCGGTGAACGTCGCCTGCGCGGCGCGCATCTTGTCGATGCGAGTGCCGAGCTCGGCCATCGACGTGCCGCCGACGATCGCGGCCGAGACCTCACGCGCGATCGCGTAATACACGCCGAGCTGGGCCTCGAGCGCGACGGGATCGCCGCCGTTGTCGATGATCGAGTCGGCGCCGGTGCGTAACCGCGCGACGAAGTCACGATCGAGGTCGTCCGCCTCGGAGAGCTTGGTTTCGTCGGCCGCCGCCGCGGCGTCTTCGAGTGCCCGCGTGAGCCGGGCGATGATCGACTTGAGATCGCGATCGAGCTCGATCAGCGGGACGTACCGGGTCTCGATGCCCGAGAGCTGCTGCTCGCCGCGGCGACCCAGGACGAGTGTCACGGCCGTCACCGTCACGAGTCCGGTCGCTGCCAGCAACACGAGGAGCCCGATGCGATGACGGAACTTGAACGACCGTGTCATCGCTAACGGACCGAGACCACCTTCGCGCCGCCCGGGTCGATACTCGCCGGCACGTAACCCACGGCCCCGGGATGTGCCAGCACGTACGCGATCACCGCGGCCGGCGATTCGGCTTCGGGTGGCGGCACGCCTTTACCGGAGAAGATCTGCTGGTTCCAGTAGTTCTTGAGCTGCGACGGTGTCTTCTTGAGCACGTCTTGCGTGAACTGGTCGCGGACCGAGAACTTCGTCGCGAGATCGATCGGCCGGAGCGTCTCGCCGCGGTTCCACTCGCTCGCCTTCCTCAGATAGGCGTCGCGGAGAAACTCGCGATCGACCGAGGTGATCGGATTATCGGGATGAACGATCACCTTGTAGCCTCCGTCCGCGGCGTTCGAGCGACTCGCGAGACCGAGCGCGAACAGCACCGCGAGCAACAAGCTCGATATGATCCGTGGTGCCCGCACTAGAAGGTCACCGTGGTCTTGAACAGAAGCAGGCCCCAGTACCGCTCGGGATGCGGGTTCGCGCTGCTGACCAGATCGGCGACTCCGTCGACGAAGTGAGCTTCTACCTTCCACAGCCAGTGGTCGTTGACGTCGTAGCGGATCGTGGTGGCGAGATCGCGCTGCCACGCAAAGAACCGCTCCGCGTACTTGGGGTTGTGGCCGCCGCGGTCGTTCGCGTCGGCGTTGAATACAGAGTAGTAGCCGCCCATTTGGATCGTTGGAGACAGCTGGTAGTTGACCATCCCGTAGAACCGCTCCGCATCGTCATCGAACGCCGGGATCAAGTCAGGAAGCGTCGACTGCTGATGCTTGAACCACCGGCCGTACTCCACGGCGAACAACCAGTCGTCGTGAATGTATTCCGCCGAGCCGACCAAGAACGTATCCGGCCGTTGCGAGATCGTCACCTTGCCGTCGAAGCTCGGCGGCACCAGTCCTGCGGCGATCAGCGCCATCGTGCTGGCCGGATCGAGCGTGACCTTGAAATCGATCGACGCGCGCAGCACCGTCGCGCCGATCCGCAACCCGTCTACCGGCGGATGCCAGAACACCTGTGCTCCGGTCACGTACTTGGTATCGACGTCATCGAGAGTTGCACCGATCAGATCGAGCGCGTTACGCGGGATGATCAATGATCCGAGCCAGGCCTGGTACTCGAGCTCGCCGGCGCTTCCGAGCGTTCGGTTGCCGTAGAGCGAGAACCCACGATGGGAGATCAACGGATCGCGGTTGCGCAGCGGATAGATGCTCTGCGGCATCAAGATCGGCAACCGCGCCGAGTCGATGTCGGTGTACTCGTTATAGAGCCCGAGCGGCATCCTGATGATGCCCGCGCGCAGCCCGAGCCACGGCTTCCAGCGGTAATCGAGGAAGGCCCAATCGAGGCGCGGCGAAACGTCGTGAAGATCGCCGACATCTCGCGAGAACAGCTGCATGCCCACGCGCAGTCGGTCGGTCACCTCGGTCGAGAAATTGATGCCGGCCTCGAACAGATTCAGGCTGCCGCGCGCGGACGTCCCGATGTAGTTGTTCGCGGTCGAGACAAACCCGCCTTCGCTCGCGAAGCCGTGGATCTGGACGTCGCGAAGACGCAGGCCTTCGGTGGGCTCCGGTGCGGCAATCGCCGGCGGTACGGACTCGGTCGGCACCTCGGGCGCAGCCGGCGGTGGTGGTGCGGGCGGCTCCGTGGGTGCCGGAGCCGCGGGTTCCGCGGGTTCCGCCGCGTCCGCGGGCGGTGCCGGCTGCGCGTCTGCCGTCCCGCCGAGCACGGCGACGAAGAGGCTCGCGCAAAGCGCAGCCCCGTTTCGCCAGTACATACGATCCTGGTCTCGCACCCGGTCCAACTCGCACGATACGCGATTGCGCGATGATTGTTGGGTGTTTCGGGTGCAGCAATTTGCGGCACCTGACTCACGATCGCGTCAAGCGCACGAGGAGGCGTTCGATCGAAGAGCGCTGCGAGACCAGCGAGCCCGAGCCGCAACCAACGGGGCCCAGACCCTCGCGCGATGTCCACGCACGTACCGTACCGAGGCCGCCGATCGAGGGTTCGTTAAGATTCGATCATTGGGCGGTCAGCTCGTTACATCAGCCGGCGAACCAACCCGATCCCGACGGCGATCGCCAAGATGCCGAGGGCGCGGAATGATGGTCGAGGCAACCATCTCATCGCGTTGATCATGACCTGCGGAGGCTGATCGTGTTGAGGCGCCGACGCGTGCTCGGTCGGAATCTGGGCTTCGCCGGTGATCTTGTCCTGTCCCGAGAAGTGTTCCTTGAGCGCGCGCACGAACGGCACCATGTCTTGCGGACCGCGGCTCGTCAGGAGGTTGCCGTCGTGCACGATCGGCGCATCGAGCCACGTTGCACCGGCATTGACGACGTCGTCGCGGATGCCAGGCCACGAGGTCAGCGTCCTGTCCTGGAGCAGACCCGCGGAGGCGAGGACCCATGGGCCATGGCACAGCGTCGCGATCGGTTTCTTTGCGGTGTCGAAGGCACGCACGAACTCGCGTGCTTCGGCCGACTGGCGCAGCAGGTCCGGGTTGATGAAGCCACCGGGCACGAGCAGCGCGTCGTAGTCGGCGGGGTTTGCCTCGTTCACGGTCTTCTTCACGTGGACCCGGCTGGCGGGCTCGTGCAAGTTCACCCCGCGGATCCGGCCATGCCGTAGCGAGATGACGTCGACCTTGGCACCGGCGAGCTGGAGCGCCCGCATCGGAATCGTGAGCTCTACTTTCTCGAAGCCATCTGCGGCGAGCACCGCGATCCGGCGCCCCTTCAGCTGGTTACTGTCATTCATTGGAGTTCTCCTCGGAGGTCCGCTGCCGGAAATCGGGGCGGACGGCATGACGGACGAGCAGCAAGCGCCGCGCCTGCCTAGCATCCGAGATTCGCGCACGTGTCTCACACGCACACTTGTGCGAATGCACGCCTTGGCCTATGCGATCTAGATGAGCGCCAGGTCACCACAGCTCGCCAGTCGGAGGCTCCTCGAAGCCACGATGGTGGAGCGGCTCGCGCTCGACGAAGACCACGTGTTCGTCGCCAAGTGCGCGTGGGCGGAAGGGCCGCAACTACTCTCGATCACGTACGACGGCGCACGGCGTCGCGAGCTGGTTCCTGCGAATGAGCGAACGCTCGGGAAGATCGTGGCAGATGGCGATGTGATCTACGCGATCTGCGAATCGCGCCTCGTACGGATCCGCAAGATCGACGGGCGCATCGACGAGCTCGCACACGCGGCCATCGCGTTCGTCGATCTCGCGCTCGATCACGATCACGTCTATGGCTCGCTGCTCGGTACGTATGCGAAGAGCTACGCCGATGGCGGGGTGATGCGGATGCCGAAGCGAGGCGGCGCCCTCGAATGGATCGTATCCGGTAAACCGGTCGCTGCGATCGCGATCTCCGACGGTGTGCTCGTATTTGCCACCGCGAAGTGGCTGATGTCGCGCGATGCCGACGGTTCACTGCGCACGCTGGCCGCCGCACACAATCCCCACGCGATCGCGATCGTGGGCGATGACGTGATCTGGACGGAGTTCGACTCGTCGGGCTCGCTCACCGCGATCGCTCGGGCCGGCGGAGACCGACGCTGTCTCGCGAACGAGACGTACACTTGGGGGCTCACGGTGATCGGGACTTGGATCTATTGGTCGCAAAGTGCGGCGAAACGCACGTCCGCGGCGATCTGGCGCACGAAGTGCGATGGCTCGACCGCGCCGCAGGCGCTCGTGCGGTTCAAAGCGAAGGCACCCGCGCTCGTCGGCAACGCCCGCATCTTGTGCTGGATCGATGACTGCGACGGCGCGGTAGGCGCACTCGATCTCTCCGAGCTCCCCGCCTGAGATATCCGCGGGCTCCTGAAGCTCCCGACGGAGAGACGGCTCGTTGACACGCCCGTTTCGCGCCTCACGTTGCAATCGAGGTCATGGCCGCGAACGTCGAGCAGTTGCGTGGTGTCACCGTTCCGGCCGGGCCGATGAAGCTGCGCGGCGATCTGAATATTCCCGAAGGCGCACGAGGCGCGGTGGTCTTCGCGCACTGGAAAACCGACGAAGCGCGCGACCGCGGTGTCGTGAAGGTGCTCAACGACGCGCGCCTCGCGACCCTGCGTGTGCATCTGTTGACCTCGGACGAGGAGCTCATCGATTCGACGACCGAGCAACTACGATTCGAGATCGATCTCCTCGCCGAGCGCCTCGTCGACACGACGCACTGGCTGGCCCGGTATGAACGGACTCGCAAGCTCCGAGTCGGCTATTTCGGCGCGAGCACGGGCGCGGCAGCGGCGCTCGTCGCGGCGGCCGAGCTTTCCGAAGAGGTTCATGCCGTGGTTTCCCGTGGTGGGCGACCGGATCTCGCGGGTGAGGCATTGCTACAGGTCGAACAGCCGACGCTTCTGATCGTCGGCGCCAATCCGCCCCGCATCGTCGAGGTCAACCGGCTAGCGCTCGCTCGTCTGCACGGCGAAAAGCGGCTCGTCGTGCTTCCCGAAGTCTCGCAGCGCTTCGAGACGCCCGCCGCGCTGGAGCAAGTCGCACACCTGGCTCGCGAATGGTTCGAGCTGTACGTGACGCTCGATCGGCACCTCGCGTAAGCCGATCCCGAAACCCGCCGACTCGCCGCCAGATTTGCCCGCGACGTGCGGCTACGCAGCTATGATCGGCAGGTGTCCACCACGGCGAA
>JAQBQF010000237.1 GCA_028287115.1 Myxococcales bacterium | reverse complement strand
CGCCAAGCTCGTACGCTCCAGTCATCAACGCCCCGATGTCGCGGTCTGATCCGTTCACGGTCGTCGGAAACCCGGCGAATCGGCGCGTCACGATGTTTCAGGCCGCGCTCGCAGCGCAGGGCTTGCCGCCGGCGCACGTGATCTCCTGGGTGGACCTCGCGGTCCGCGGCGCTCCGGCAAAGCTCCTCGCAGAAGTGCGAGGGATCCTCCGGATCGATTCGGCCGGCGAAGACGACGCGGTCGAACGAGCATTTCTGCGGCGTGGTGAAGCGGCGGCCCGCGCCGGCGGCTTTGCCGCGATCGATCCGAACGCGCTCGCCGCCACGCCGATCGAGCTCGGGCAGATCCTTTGTCCACGCCAGCAGCACCTTGGTTTCACGGCCGTCCTCGACGAGATCGCCGCGGCGATTCCCGCCGGCGTGCGCATACTGCAGCCGGTCTCCGCGATCAAAGAGCTGTTCGATAAATCCGCGACGTCCGCGAAGTGGGCGGCGATGGGTATCCCGGTTCCCGATGCGCTGTTCGGTGTGCGCGATCCGGATGATCTGCGCGCGCGGATGCGAGCCACCGACTGGCGCAGTGTGTTCGTCAAGCTGACCTCGGGATCCTCCGCTTCGTGCCTCGCGATCTTCGTTCACTCCGAAGACCGCGAGCACGTGATGACGACCGTCGAGGACACCGGCAGCGCTCGTTACAACACGCGCAAGATCCAGCGGCTTGGCGAGCGCCGTCGGATCGATCGCACGCTCGCGTTCTTGCTCGGCGAAGGTGCGCAGGTCGAGCGCGCGATTCCGAAGGCCAAGCTCGCCGGGCGGTACTTCGATCTACGCGTCCTCACGATCGACGGCGTGACGGCGTTCGTCGTCGCACGCACCGCGACGCATCCGATCACGAACCTCAACCTCGGCGGTCTTCGCGGCGATGTCACGGCGCTGCGCGACGCGGTCTCTTCCGATGCGTGGGACCAAGCGATGGCGAGCTGCATCGCCGTGCAGCGGGCGAGCGGCGCCTTTCACGTGGGCGTCGATCTGATGTTCGAGCCGGGCCTCACGCGCCATCGCGTCATCGAGGGCAACGCCTTCGGTGATCTCCTGCCAAATCTCGAGCGCGACGGGCTCGATGTCTACGGCTGGCAGATCGATCGGCTACGGCACGACCGGTAGCCGCACACCGGCCGCACGAGCTTCGGGGACCGGAATCCGCTCGAGCAGGCCCGTCGCGAACACCTTGTCGAGCTCGAGGTAGTCGAGGTGCACGTAGCCGATGTGACAGTGACAATCGATCTGTGTGCATGCGCGAGGCACCAGCGCTCGCTCCCAGTCGGCGTCGTAGAAGTTCCCGATCGGTTCGGCGATGAAGTGACAGCGCCGCATCGTGCCGTCGCCATCGACGGCGATCGCGCGCTCGCCGGCGCCGCAGGCTTTGCCGAGGCTCGGCCAGCGCTGATTGTTGAGGCCGAACAGCGGATCGATCGTCTGCCAGCCGGCGACGTCCTCGGCGCTGTATGCGAGCGCCTTCACCGCGTTGATCCAGACGTAGGTCTCGGCCGGTAGCGCCGCGCGGATCGCACGTGCTGCATCGATGTACTCGCGTTGCCCGACGACGCCGACGCTGTAGCGCACGCCCGCGTTGTCGAGCGTGCGCGTCTGCGCGACGAACTCCTCGAGTGAGGTCCACTCCGGGTGATACGTGCACCACAGCGCGATCCGCTCGGGATTCGCGCGTGCGATCCAGTCGAGCGATCCGGACAGGTTAGTCTGCACGGCCGCTCGCGTGATCTGGGGCAGATGGGACAGCTCCGCGAGTCCTTCTCGATACCAGCGCCGGATCAACGCCTCGCCCCACGGCGTGACCAACACACCGATCTCGTTCGTCGCCGCTCGCCGGCGTTCGCCTGCTCGCTCCACCTCGGGACCGGCGAGGCTCGCGACCCGATCCACGAACCGCCGCCACGCGTGGCGATCGCGATCGAGCGCCTCGCGGTCATCCTTGCGCTTGGCGAAGGGGCAGTACTCGCACCCGTAATTGCAGCTCGCGAGCGGGCCGCGATAGAGGATCGACAGCTTCACGCCAGCGCGTACTCCGCCATGCGCGTGCGCACGGCTTCGGAGAACAGCCACGGTCCGAGCGCGTCGGCACGGCCGAGCCCTTCGGCCGTCAGCGCGAGGGTCGTCCCCGATCGCTTCGCGAGCCCGTGCGGCTCGAGCTCCGCGAGCTCGGGGAAGTGCGTCTCCGCGTCGGCGCCGAACCGCGCGCGATACGATGCGAGGTCGAGGCCGTCGTCGGACAGCAGCGACAGGATCAGCCAGCGGCGGCGCTGCTCGTCTTCGTCGAGCACGAAGCCGTAATCGGCCACCGCAAATTCCTCGTCGGTGCGCCGAACCCAGCGATCGATGATGTCGCGCACGCCGCGCGCGCCGACCGCCCACTCGCTCGAGTAGTGCAACGTCCGCGTGTACGACCGCGCGCCGCAGCCGAGCCCGACCATGCCGTCTTCCTGGCAGCAATAGATAGGCCCCGCAGCAGCCGGCCCGCGCCGGAACATCCGCAGCGAGACCTGGCGATAGCCCGCCTCGAACAGCATCGCCTTGCCTTGCTCGTACAGCGCGACTCGATGCTGATCGACGGCCTCGGCACCCTTACGGCCGAGCGTCGTGAGCGGCCTGACGTAGAGCGGATACAGATAGATCTCTTCGGGCCGATATTCGAGCGTGGTGTGCAGCGTCGCGCGCCACGTGTCTTCCGTCTGCCCCGGCAGGCCGTACATCAGATCGATGTTGAGCGTCGCCGGGTTCGCATCGCGGATCGCTCGCAGCGCGCGATGGACATCCGCTGCAAGCTGCGGCCGATTGACCGCACGGCACTCGGACTCCACGAAGCTCTGCACGCCCATGCTGATCCGATCCGCGCCGCCTCCGACCACGACCGCGAGCCGATCGGGCAGCGCCGTCTCGGGCGAGGTCTCGACCGACATCGGAATTCCGTTCCGCGCGCCCATCGCACGAACCATCGCGACCACCTGCTCGAGCTGGCGCGCATCGAGGAGCGTCGGCGTTCCACCACCGATCGCCGCGCGCGTGAAGGTGAACGCACCACCTTGATCGAGCGCGCGCCGAACCACGTGCACTTGGCGCGCGAGTGCCGCGAGGTATTGCTCGACGAGCTCCTCCGGCGGCACCGGCCTCGTGAACAAGTTGCAGAACCCGCAACGCTGCTCGCAGAACGGCACGTGCAAGTACAAGAACAGCGAGTCGCGTCGCTCTGCCGCCCACAGCTCCGCGAGCGACACCGCAGGCTCGATCCGCCGATACGCGGTCTTGTGCGGGTACGCGTAGACGTACGACTGATAGCGCGTGGCGTCGAGAACGCTGGTGAGCCCCACGCCCCGGCGTTCGCCGGCTCGTTCCATCTCTGGCCCCACTCGCCGGCGTTCGCCGGCTCGTTCCATCTCTGGCTTCGCTCGCTCGCTCATCGCACGATCTCCGCGTACGGCACCGTGGTCACGACCGGATGGGCGATGCGGTGACCGAAGTAGCCGTCCTCGCCGTACGCGGTCCCGTGATCACTGCAGATGATCGCAAACAAGGGGCCACGCCGTCCGAGCAGGTCGAACAGCTTCGGGATGTGCGCGTCGACGTACCGCAGCGCCGCCGCATGCGACTCGCGCGTGTCGCGCTCGGGACCATCCTGCACATAGAAATGATTCGGCTGGTGCAACGCGGACACGTTGACGAACGTGAACGCGCGACGATCCGGCGCGAGCTTGGCGAGCGACTCGTCGACGACGTCGATCTGATGCTCGAACGATCGCGGATCGGTCACGCCGAGCTTGTTCTGCCAGTGCTGCTCGGCAAACAACGAAGGCAACTCGCGCCCGAGCGGGTTCTGCAGGTTGAAGAACCCCGTGCCGCCGACGCACAGCGTGTGATAGCCGCGACCCGCGAAGCCCTCGACGATCGTCGCGCCTTGCAGGACGCACGTGTCAGGTCCCGTCGTCGCGCTGCCTTCGAATTCGAGCGCGAACCGGCGTTCGTGACGGCCCGGTCGCGCCGGCGTTGGCAGGAACCCCGCAAAGAACGCGACGTGCGACGCGTACGTGAACGTGCCCGGGCTGTGCCGTTTCTCCCAGCCACCGGGAATCGCCGCCGCGAGATGAGGTGTACGTCCTGCCGCCATCTCCTCGGCCGCGACGTCAAACCGCAACGTGTCGAGCACGATCAGAGCGAGGTCGTGCGTTCCGACGACTCGGTTCATGTCGAGCTTCACGCGACAGCCTCGAGATCGGCGAGCGAGTGAATCGTGAACTGCGGCGCCGCGAGCTCGGCGGGCCAGGTCCCCCTCTCGCGCCACGCCGTGCCCATGCCGAACGCCATCGCGGGCGCGAGGTCGTTCACCGGATCATCGCCGATGAACAAGCACTCGCTCGGCGCGTGCTCCGACCACTGCAGCGCGCGCTCGAAGATCCTCGCGTCTGGTTTCGCGAAGCCGAGCTCGCCCGAAATGAACACGGCATGCACGACATCCGCGAGCCCGGTCGCGACGAGCTTCGCGCGTTGCGCCGGACCATGACCATTGCTGACGACGGCGACCCGGCGCTTTGCCGCGAGCCGCTTGACCGAGTCGTAGGCGCCAGGCTCGGGCTCGACAAACCTCGCGAGCTCGAGTGAGAACCCATCTGGATCGACCGTAACACCGAGCCGCGCGGCGATCCCATCAGCGAGCTCGCGCCGGGGCCGCCGCCCACGATCATCGAGCTCCTGCAGCCACGCGACCGTCTCGGTATCGAGCGTACCGAGGCGCTCGCGCGCCCACCGCTCGAACGCGGCACCGCGGTCGAACAGCGTGTCGTCGAGATCGAACATCAGGACCCGGAACACCGACGGAGGGTCTCGCGAATCGGCCTTGGAGTGCAACCGCGACACCCCCACCGCGGCTACGAGCTCGGCGCGATGCACGCGGCTCTTGACTTCATCCGATCCGTAAGCCATTACTTACGGTAAGTGACCACTTACCAGATAGCCGGCTTTGCAGCGCTCGCGGATCCGATGCGGCGCCAGGTCTTCGAGCGCCTCGCGCGCCGCTCACTCTCGGTGGGCGAGATCGCCGACGGGCTTCCCGTCTCGCGGCCTGCCGTGTCGCAACACCTCAAGGTGCTCAAGGACGCCCGGCTCGTCATCGATACCCGCGATGGCGCGCGCCGCGTCTATCGGGTCGATACACGCGGACTCCAGGCAATGCGTGACTACCTCGACAAGTTCTGGGACAGAGCGCTGGCCGCGTTCAAGGCGGCAGCAGAACAGGAAGAATCATGACGGACGTCGCTCCCATTCGTAAGCAACTCACGGTCGAAGCCCCTGCCGAACGCGCCTTCCGCGTGTTCACGGCCCAGATGACGACGTGGTGGCCGAAACAGCACCACATCGGCACGTCTCCGCTCCAGACCTGCGTCGTCGAGCCCAAGGTCGACGGCCGCTGGTACGAGGTCCGCGAGGACGGCAGTCAATGCGACTGGGGCAAGGTCCTCGCGTGGGATCCGCCGCGCCGGCTGGTCCTCGCGTGGCAGCTCGGCGTCGACTTCAAGTTCGATCCGAACCTCGTCACCGAGGTCGAGGTCGTGTTCACGTCGCTGGGCCCGACACGCACACGCGTCGACTTCGAGCACCGCAACCTCGATCGCATGGGCCCGAACGCGAAGACGATCCTCAGCGCGCTGGACGTCGGCTGGGTCCTGAGCCTCGATAGCTACACCGCCGCAGCGGCGCGCTAGACGCGAGCCCGGATCTGAGCTTTCCGGGCGGCCAAAAAGCAACGCCACGGTCGGAAAATATTGCGCGGCAAACACTCAGAATCCCTCACGTCTTAGCTGTCGCTCGGCGTTGAGAAGCGACTCTCCGCAAGCTATACGAGAGCCCTCAGATGGCTGATACGACCGCGCCGCCGCCCCCCGCTTCTCCGTCGAACATCACCCCGATTTCGATCGAAACGGAGATGCGCAATTCGTTCATGGATTACGCCATGAGCGTCATCGTCGCGCGCGCACTTCCCGACGCGCGTGACGGTCTCAAGCCGGTCCATCGCCGGATCCTGTTCGCGCAGCGCGGCCTCAACAACGTCTGGAATCGGCCGTATCTCAAGTGCGCTCGCATCGTCGGCGACGTGATCGGTAAGTATCACCCGCACGGCGATCAGTCCGTCTACGACGCGCTCGTCCGGATGGCTCAAGACTTCTCGATGCGCTACATGCTCGTCGACGGTCAGGGCAACTACGGCTCGATCGACGGCGATCCGCCGGCGGCCATGCGCTACACGGAGTGCCGGATGTCCAAGGTCGCCTCCGAGGCGCTTGCGGACATCGATAAAGAGACCGTCGACTGGCAGTCGAACTACGACGACAAAGAGCTCGAGCCCACGGTCCTCCCGACCAAAGTCCCGAACCTCCTGATCAACGGTGCCTCCGGCATCGCGGTCGGCATGGCGACCAACATCCCGCCGCACAACCTCGGCGAGATCGTCGATGGCGTCCTCGGGATCATCGAGAACCCACACATCCCCGATGAAGAGCTGTTCAAGCTGATCCCCGGCCCGGACTTTCCGACCGCGGGCGTGATCCAGGGCCGCGTCGGCATCATGACGGCCTACAAGACCAGCCGCGGGACGATCTCGGTCCGCGGTGTCGCGCACGTCGAGGAGATTCGCAAAGACCGCTACGCGATCATCGTCACCGAGCTGCCGTTCATGGTGAACAAGTCGCGGTGGATCGAAACGACCGCCGAGATGGTTCGCGACAAGAAGCTCGAAGGCATCTCGGACATCCGCGATGAATCGGATCGCACCGGCATCCGCGCGGTGTTCGAGCTCAAGAAAGACGCGAACGATCAGGTCGTGCTCGCGAACCTGTTCAAGTTCACGCAGCTCCAGACCTCGTTCTCGGTCAACATGCTCGCGATCGTCGACGGCCGTCCGGAGCCGATGACGCTGCGCCGCGCGCTGCAGGTGTTCGTCGAGCACCGCCGCGAGGTCGTCACGCGACGCACGTTGTTCGATCTGCGTGAAGCGCGCCTCCGCCGCGAAATCGTCGAGGGCCTCGGCCTCGCCGTGATGAACATCGATCGCGTGATCGAGATTATCCGCGCATCGAAAGACACCGACGTCGCCAAAGAGCGCTTGATGGCCGAGCGCCTCGGCGGCATGGCGAGCTTCCTCGAGCGCGCGGGCCGCCCGCAGCCCGAGATCGACGCCGCGAACGCCAAACAATTCGTCAACCTCTCCGCACGTCAGGCGCAAGCGATCCTCGACATGCGCCTCGGCCGGTTGACCGGTCTCGAGCGCGAGAAGCTCGAAGCCGAATACAAAGAGCTGTGGATCCTCACCGACTACCTCGAAGGCCTGCTGGCCGACGAGAAGAAGCTGATGGCCGCGATCATCGACGAGCTGAAGCAGATCAAAGCCGACTACGCCGACGAGCGCCGCACGAAGATCGTGGACGCCGAAGGCGAGATCCTGACCGAGGAGCTGATCGACGAGGAAGAGACCGTCGTGACGCGCACGCACCTCGGCTACATCAAGCGCACGCGCGTTCGCGAGTACTCCGCGCAGGGCCGCGGCGGTCGCGGCATCCAGGGCGCGACCTCGGCGGACGGTGATTTCGTCGCCGACATGTTCGCCGCGTCGACGCACGATCACCTGCTGCTGTTCACGGACAAGGGCCGTGTCTATTACAAGAAGGTCTTCGAGCTGCCCGAGGGCGCCCGCACGGCGAAGGGCCGCGCACTCGTGAATGTCCTCGATCTCCAGGACGGCGAACAGGTCGTCGCGATGCTCCCGTTCAAGGAGTTCCGCGAGGACACGAGCGTGTTCTTCGCGACCCGCGCCGGCACGGTCAAGAAGACCGAGCTCGCCGCATTCGAAAACGTCCGCCAGAGTGGCATCAAGGCAATCACGATCGAAGACGGCGACCGCCTCGTCGGCGCCGCGCTGATCACGAAAGCCGATGACGTGCTGCTCGCCTCCGCAAAAGGCTACGCCGTGCGGTTCACCGAAGAGCGCGTCCGCATGATGGGCCGCAACGCCGCAGGCGTTCGTGGCATCTCGCTGCGCACCGGCGACTTGCTCGTCGGGATGTGCACGTTCCCGAGGGACTCCCAGGCCACGATGATCACGGTGTGCGAGCGCGGCTACGGCAAGCGCACCGCCCTCGCCGATTACCCGACGAAGAATCGCGGCGGTAAAGGCGTGATCACGATCAAGACGACCGCGCGCAACGGCAACGTCTCGGGCGTGCGCATCGTCTCCGAAGACGATCACATGATCCTGATCTCCGATCGCGGCAAGCTGATCCGCCTGCGCGTCCTCGATATCCCGGTGCAAGGCCGCGCGACTCAAGGCGTTCGCGTGATGCGCGTCGATGACGGCGAACACGTGGCCGCGATCGAGCGTCTCGCCGAGCCGGCCGAAGAGAGCGGCATCGCCGAGGGCGCGCCGGTCGAGGCGATCGAAGACACCGACACCGTGCCCAACGATGACATCGGCGAAGAAGAAGAAGAGGACGACGACGCGGAGCCGGCGGACGACGCCGCCGACGACGAACCGGCCGAGTAGCGCCCGTGGTGCGCATCGAGCCGAAGACGAATCTGTACCTTGTGGTCGGATCGCTCGCGTTCTCGCTGTCCGGCGTCCTCCTCCTGATCTATCCGCCGCACGGCGATGACATGTTCTCGCGCATCGCCGAGGCGCTGACGCCGTATATCCAGATCGCCTCGATCTTGTTCGGCCTCGCAGGCGTGCATCGCCAGATGACGCTCGCCGTCCAGCGCACCGCGGTCATCGCGGCCGATGCGACGGGCATCTCGATCGACGGCGCGACGGCGATCCCGTGGTCTGAGGTCACCGAGATCGCGCCGTACGAATATCGGATGCAAGGCACGCATCGCGGCATCCTCATCAAGCTGCGCGAT